>JAACJX010000662.1 GCA_014237545.1 Ardenticatenia bacterium
AATCGCCCGTTGTAGATCAACTGCTCGCTTGCGGCGAACTCACGGTAGACGGCTATGGCTTCGTCGCGCAGAACGTCGGTGATGACTTCGATGCCGCGCTGCTCCAGCTGGCGGCGCCAGTCGGGATGCACCGGCCCCTCGTCAAAGCCGGTGATCGCTTCCAGTTCCGGCCCATCCCCGGCCACGACCAGCGAGCGCACCCCCGACCACGGCACGGCCCCGTAGCACATGGCGCACGGCCGCCAGTTGACCACGAGCTGGTGAGCGGGCAACCCCGGCCCGCCCAGGTCAAACGTGCCCAGTATGCGCTGGGCCAGCGACAGGGCCATGATCTCGGCATGGGCCGAGGAGCAATTAGAGCGCACGACGCGGTTGACGCCGATGACCACCAGCCGCCCGGAGTCGCGCTCGAAGACGCCCGCGGCAAAAGGACCGCCCGTCTGGTTGACGAAGTTGCGGCGCGAGAAGTCGATGACGGCCGCCATGCGCTCTGCCAGCGTCGGCAGGTGGCTCGGCATCTCGTTCAGCGCCGCCACGGCCCATTCGGGCAGGGACAAGTCAAACCGGGTATTCGCGGGGGAGAATTCTTTCATGGAAGTTAATAGCCCTCATGGACGGTGTAGTAGGTGGCCAGCGCCCAGGCGCGGCCCAACGCCTGGTCATTCATAAACGGGAACGCGCCCTTCATTCGTTTCTTAAATGCATCGTAGCTGTGAAGCCGCGGGCCGCCCGACTCGGCGAAGCGCCAGATCTCGCGCTCGACCTGGTCAAAGTCGGCCATCCAGGCCATGCGAGTAGCTTCGTCGGTCCCAGGGAACATCGCGGCCAGCCGTTCTGGGCGTGGGATGCGCCGGTCGGGTCCCCACTCAGTATAAACGAGATAGGCATCGCTTTTGATTTGGCCCCTCATCGACTTGCGATGCACAAACATTTGAGGAATGACTTAAGGATAATGGGGATGAAAATATCCCAGTAAGCCATCTACTTTTTTGATCTTTCAGCCAGCCAGTTATCGAAGGAACGCTTAGATTCTCGGCTAGGTGTACCCGTCAGCAGAGCGATGACAGGGATTAGTTCATCCAATTGTTCCCAATGAATAATGTCTCTCTCGTCGGAATCCTCAAAGACCCGCCAATCCTGTCGTTCGGCTTGAGTGGCCTGGGCCAGACGTGGGTACCATCCCAGAGGAATCAGTACAATGCGACCGTCTATCAAACGAACCGATAACATCTCATCGTCTGTAAAGGCTATTTCCCTCACTCGAGGCTGGATCTCAATCGTTGCAGCACTCATCCCACATCTCCACAAATAACGCCCTGTTCTCCTCAACAATTCGTTGGGCATCACGCAAATCCCGAGCCGATAGCCCTCTATTTTTGGCGAGTTCTACGGGATTAAGCCAAAATTTAGCGTTGGGAGCAATCCTCTCTCTTCCTTTCGCCAGATGAATATGTGGTGGCTCGATGCAATCNTAAGACACGAAGTAACAAAGAAATCCACCAATCCTTCTAGTTGGCATGGAAAGATTATAGCCTATCAGTCAAGTTCGGGATTTTGTGAGCAACTCCAGTTCACTCAGGTATACCATTGCCTCCGCGGCCGACGCGCCGCACATCTCCGGGCCGGGCCGTAGACTGGTACATACGGCCGGCCGCTCAGGCAACCCGAACAGCTTGCAGCGGTTGTCGTCGGTCAACTGGACGCAGCGAACCCCGGCCGGTTTGCCGCCCGGCATGCCGGGAATGGGCGAGGAGATGGACGGCGCGATGCAGCACGCGCCGCAGCCAGGGCGGCANGNGAAGGAAGGGGAGAGGGGGAGAAAGGGAGAAGGGGTAAGAGGATCCTTTCTCCCCTGNTCCCCTTCGCCTTTTCTCCCTTTGTTCTGAAACGTCTTCACCCGGTCAATTATAACCGATCCGGACAGGCGGCGACCTCAGGCTCTCAGCAGGCGCATGGCATTCAAAATAACCACCATCACCGACAGCTCGTGGATGAACATGCCCCCCGCCATATGCACCTGGCCGGNGAGGACGCCCAGCAACAGGGCGGTGACCGTGACCAGCGCGATCACCACGTTCTGGCGGATGTTTTGCAATGTNGCCTTCGATAGATGAATAGCCTCAGGCACCTTCATCAGGTCGTCGGCCATCAGGGCAATGTCGGCCGTCTCGATAGCGATATCAGTCCCGGCGGCGCCCATCGCCATNCCGATGTCGGCCGCGGCCAGCGCCGGCGCGTCGTTGATGCCGTCGCCCAGCATGGCCACCACGTGACCTTCCCTTTGGAGGCGGCG
>JAACJX010000455.1 GCA_014237545.1 Ardenticatenia bacterium
CCAGCACCGAGCCTTGCCCGATGTGCGCGGCAGCCATCTTCTGGGGGAACGTGCGCCGCGTCGTTTTCGCCCTCAGCACGGCAAGTCTGAATGAAATCGCGGGCGACGAGACGGAGGACGTGATGTTCCTGCCGGCTCGCGAACTATTGGCAAGGGGACGAAAACGGTTCGAGGTGCTCGGGCCATACCTGGAAGAAGAGGCCCGTGCTGTTCACGCCGGCTTTTGGAGCCAATAGGCCCACCCTCCGCGGGGCCTCTCTTGGGCGGGGTCGTGGGGAGCGGATGTGACCCCAACAGCCCAATTCAACGAAAGGGACAATCCGCAACAAAATTTGCCCAGACCTCCGTACATCGGGCTCCTACCCACCTGATAGTCAATAAAAAAGGCGATTCAAACCAATGAATCGCCTTTTACGTTATTACTTACAATCAGGCGCGGCGGGAGGTCAATACCCCACTAACTACAGCGACACCATGCAATGGCTCCACCCGGAACAGCTGACGGCTATATGAATGACGAATCTTCCCTTACTCGCAAGCGGCTGGCCGCTTCTTCATTGTGTGGTGCCAGATGGATTTGAACCATCGACCTAGGGCTTATGAGTCCCCCGCTCTACCACTGAGCTATGGCACCAAATGTGAGGAAATTATAACGCCACCCACGCCGTTTGCCAAGTGCCGCCGCGCCCTACCCGGCGATACCGGACAGCGGGAAGGGGACAAACGCCAGGAAGAAAAGAGCCAGCGTGATCACCGCCAGCACCCTCCGCCGCGGGTCCAGGTCGGAGATGTCCTCCAGCGGCCGGGCATGGACGCGGCCGAACGTCAGCAGCAGGAAAATCCACAGCAGCCACGTCGCCGTGAACGCGCCTTGCAGGTAGGAATAGATGACGATCAAGAGCAAGCCGACGATCGACGGCCAGAACAGCGCCTTGGCCCGGTTGCCCAGCAGCGCGTAGGCCACGTGGCCGCCGTCCAGCTGCCCGACGGGGATCAGGTTCAATCCCGTCACGAACAGACCGACCCACCCGGCCCAGGCCACCTGGTTAAGGTGGACGTCCAGCCCGTTGCCCGGCAACAGTTGGCCGAAGACGGCATACTTGGCCAGCGCGTAGAGGATGGAGTTCCCCTCATAGATGCCGCCGGGCGTGATCGGCCCCACTTCCGANGTCGCCAGGCCGAAGAACAGGATCGGCAGCGCGAAAAACAGCCCGGCCAGCGGCCCGGCCGCGCCTACGTCGAACAGCGCCCGTCGCGTGCTCACCGGCCCCTGCAGCCGGATGAACGCGCCCAACGTGCCGAAAAGGGACAGGGGCATGGGGATAAAGTAGGGCAATGTTACCGGCACGTTGTGGTGGCGGGCGGCGAAGTAGTGGCCCAGCTCGTGCGCGCCGAGGATGAGCAGGATGCTGGCGGCAAACGGCCAGCCGCGCCAGATCTGCCATAACTGCTCGGTCGATTCCGCTGCGTAGGACGCCCCAACGAATAGCGTCGACAGGATCGTGGCGATAAATAGGACCAGGTTTATGATCCAGCGCGATTGGGGATGGTCGAATACCACCGGCAAGGCGATAAGTGACACCATGTCCCCCTCTTTATTGACCGTCGGCGTGAAGCCGTAGCGCTCAAATCGCTGGCGAAGTTCGTCATAGCAATCGGCCGGGTCCTGCAGAAAGCGGCCGCGGAACCGAATGTATCCCTTGTCGGGATAATCCAGCGTGGTGTCAAAAACAATGAACAGATCGGCGATGTCGCGCCGCATAGCATCGACGTGCTCGTATTTCTCGTGCGGAGCCTGCGGCTGGAGCTCTTCCATTGGGGCGCTGTCCGGANTCACGAGCCGGATTGAACGTCGTCGGGAGATTTGATTTCAGCAGCATCGGCCGTGGCGGTGTCATCATCGTCCCCCCAACTGACGATCCAGATACACGCGCCGGCAACCAGGGTCGTGATCAGGAGCAGCCAAAACCATTGCAGCGGCAAAAGACCGACATCACGCGCCTCAAACAGAAGGATGGCGTTCATGCCCACGGCGAGGACGATCCACGCGGCGAGATTCGGATGACGAAAGACCCACTGTTTTAATGCTTGCATGAGAATCTAACTATAGCGACTTCCGGACGGAATGCACAGAGAAATTAGGAATTGAGAATTAGGAATTAGGAAATCGTAATAATGGGAGCGAGCTTTACCGGCAGGAATAGGTCACCCTTCAGGCTGGGGGATGCTCCGCCAGGCCGCTTCGAATTGGGCTTGCGTGTCGGCCATCAGGCCGTCGGTGCGGATAACCACGTCGGCGCGGGCGATCTTGTCGGCTTGCGGCGACTGGGCGTCCACGCGGGCGGCGGCCGATTCCTCATCCATCCCCCGGCACACGCGCAACCGCTCAATCTGCGTCGCCCGCGCGCAGGTCGTCACCCATATCTGGTCGCAGATGGCCGCCAGCGGGCCTTCCAGCAGCTTGATGGCCTCGATCATCACCACCGGCGCGTCGGCCGCGGCCACGCGCCGGGCGATCTCGGTCCGCGTCGCCGGATGCAGCAAACCCTCCAGCTGCCTGAGCTTATCCGCGTCGCCGAAGACCACACGCCCCAGCGCGGCGCGATCGATGCGCCCGTCGGCCCGCCGCACGCCCGGCCCAAACGCCTCGGCCACAGCCCCCTGAATCGCCGGGTCCCTGTCCAGCAGTTCGTGGACGACTCTGTCGGCGTCGATCGTCAGCGCCCCGCGCTCGGCGGCCAGGCGCATGACGGCCGACTTGCCCGTGGCGATGTTACCCGTCAGTCCGAGGATCACCCGCCGGCTCATGAGGCATCTGCTCCCAATCTTCGAATAGTTTCTCGAGGCTCTTGGCGGCGGTCTCATACTCGGCCGTTAGACGCATCAGTTCGGTGTAGTCCATCGCCTCGGCCGCCGCCTGCATCGCGTTGCTCAGTTCGAGCAGCCTCATCTCGGTGGCCCCGATCTCCTTTTCCAGCGCCGCCAGCGCCTCGGCGCGCTTGCGCTGCTCGTTCTTGCTCATTCGGGTCGAAGCGGTTGCGCCGTCGCCGTTGGCCGGCGGAGCCTCCAGTACTTCGACGGCCGGCTTGGCCGCTCGCGCCGACAGGTACTCGCGGTAAGGCCCGTCGAATACCTCCAGCCGCATGGGGCCGTCATCCTGCCGTAGCTCCCAAATCTGGCTCGCCAGCCGGTCGACCAGATAGCGGTCGTGGGTCACCAGCAGGATCGTCCCGCCGAACGCCTCCAGCGCCGATTGCAGTACCTCCTGCGACGGGATATCAAGGTGATTGGTCGGCTCGTCGAGCAGCAGGAAGTTGGCCTCTTCCAGGACCAGGATAGCCAGCGCCAGCCGGGCGCGCTCGCCGCCGCTGAGGGTGCTGATCTGGCTGAAGACGTCGTCGCCGCGAAACAGGTAGCGGGCCAGGTAGTTGCGCGCCTCGCTGATGGGCATNTCCTTGTGCCGNAGCAACTCGTCGAGGACGGTCGCNTCGGGATCGAGTGCCTCCTGCGCCTGGGCGAAGTAGCCAACCTTCAGGCTTGCGCCTAACTTCAATTCGCCGGCCAGAGGCTCCAGAGCGCCCAGGATGACCTTCAGGAATGTGGTCTTGCCCGTGCCGTTGGGGCCAATGAGCGCCGCCGTCTCCAGGCGGTGGAGCACCAGCTCATTGACGGTGAACAACGGCCGCCCCGGATAACCGACCGTCAAATCGGCCGCGCGCAGCACGATGTTGCCGCTGCGGTAGGCGGCATTGAGGCGAAAGTTGACCACCGGCGGCTGCGTGGGCGCGGGCAGCGCGCCAATGGCCGCTTGCAGCTCGGCCAGCGTGGCCGCCGGGCGGCGCAGGTCAAGCTCGTTGGTGATCTGGCTCCAGCCCTTGCTGTTCAGGTCGCCGATGGCCCCCAGCCCACCCACGCGCACGGCTTCGACTTCGCGGCTCAGGCGCGACAGCTTGCCCCAGGCCATCTGGGTGCGCTGCCCGGCGATGTTGCGGCGGATGAAGTCCAGCTCCTTGGCCACGCGCTCCTGGAAGGCGTCATACTCGCGCTGCAGGCGCTCCCAGCGATCTTGCCGCTGGGTGAGGTAGGCGCTGTAGTTGCCGCGATAGGTCTCCACGCCGGCCGTGCTCATCTCCCAGATGGTGTTGGCTACGCGGTCGAGGAANTAGCGGTCATGGCTGACNACCAGCACCGCTCCCGGCCAGGCCGTGAGCGTGTTCTCCAGCCATTCGATAGCCTGCACGTCGAGGTGGTTGGNCGGCTCGTCGAGGATCAGCAGGTCTGGCGCTTCGAGCAGCAACCGGCCGAGCAGCACGCGGGTCTTCTGGCCGCCGCTCAGTTGCAATAGANGCTGGCCCCACGCATCAGGCTTGAACCCCAGACCGGTGAGGACCATGCGGATGCGCGTCTCGTAATCGTAGCCGCCGGCTACCTCNTACTGCACCTGCAACTGGCTGTACTCATCCAGCAGNTCNTCGGAAGCCCCGTCGCCGGACATCTCGGCTTCCATCCGCCGCAATCGGGCTTCCATCGCCTGTAGCGGCTCGAAAACAGCGCGCATTTCCTCGTAGACCGTGTGCGCGGCCGTCTGGCCGATAAACGCATCGGACGACTCCTGGGACAGGTAGCCGATGCGCGTGCCCCGGGCCACGTGAACCTGCCCGCTCGAGGGTGTGGCCTTACCAGCCATGATCAGGAGCAACGTCGTCTTGCCGACNCCATTTGGGCCAACCAGGCCGATTTTGCCATCGCGGGGGATGCTGACGCTGACCCCACCGAAGACGTCATAGTCGCCGAAGGATTGTCCGACGTTGCTTGTCGTTAATACCGCCATAGTACGGGATTATAACGCCGTTTGGCGGCGTGGGGGATAGAGAGTGAGGGTCCGGGTCAGGAAGCGCGACGCGGGATGCGCCGCCGGATCCNATGAAGGCGGTCTAGGGTTGCCCGGCCACCAGCTGGCGCTCCAGTTCGGCCGCCCTGTCCAGCGCGCCCTCCCATTTGGAGAGCCGGTAATAGCGAATGGCCGTCGCTATGTCCCCTTGCGACTCGGCCAGCGAACCGGCGCGCAAGCAACCGTTGGCCCCCGGGTCGCCGTTGTGGCANGCTTGCAGGTACGCTTCCAGCGCGGCCGTCCGGTCGCGCGGTTCCAGCAGTTCCGCCAGGGCCAGCCAGCGCCGCCCGTCGTCGGGGGCCAGCCGCAACCCCTCGCGGAAGAGCGCGATGGCCTCATCGGGCGAATCGGCCGCCAGCGCCGGGGCCAGCCAGAAGTACCCCGCCGCGCTCCGGGGCTGCGCATCGATCGCCGTCTGCGCCAGAACGGCATCGCTCGGCGCAAGGACGGCCATGTAGTCGGTGTAGTCGGCGGAACAAATGACCAGAGCGCTCCAGGCGGCGGCGCGTCCCGTCGTGTCGCCCATCAAATGGCGAACCAACCCTTCGTACCAGCCGGCGCGGCAGTTCCGGGCCGACAGTTCGTCGAGAGAACCGGCCGCGGCAAAAGCGTCGGCCGACGGGTCGAGCAAGGCATGAGCGGCCAGTTGCCCGGCCCGGTTCACGGGCAGGGCCAGCGCCGAGACCGCCAGCGTCAGGANCACCGCGCCGCCAAACGCCAGCCGCGCCGGGTTCGACCAGCTAACTTGCAAGCGCCCGCGCGACGCGCCCATCACCAGACCAAAAGCGAACCAGAGCGGCACGCCGGCCAGGGTGCCCAGCGACACGGCGTCGGTCAGGCTATACAAGGCGTGGGCCACCAGCGCCCCGAGCAAGCCNGCCGCCCACAGGCGCGACAGCGTGCGCGGCGGTCGGGCGCGGGTCAGCCGGATGGCGGCCGCGAGAACCAGCCCGGCGATGACGAGAAAGACGAGTAACCCGGCGACGCCGAAATCGAGCGCNGTTTGCAGGTAAAGGTTATGAGCATCTTCCAGCACAGGGCCGGCCCCAGGCTCGATCAGGGGATAAATGAAGCGGGCCAAGGGACCAAACACGCCGATGCCCATTCCCCACAGCGGCTGGTCGCGGATGGCGTCGATNGCCTGATGCCATATGCCCAGCCGCGGCCCGACNACGCTGTTCCACGAATTGGCCCCGGCAAAGACAAACCAATCCCGGACAGGCGTCANNCCNATNAGCAGCAGCCCNGCGCCGGCGACGATCACCCCCACAATCAGCCATTTGCGGTTGATGCGGTCGGCGGCCAGCAGCGCCAGGAGCGTGCCGGCGGCCGTCGCCGCCAGTCCCGTGCGCGACTGTGTCAGCACCAGCGTAACGACCATGAGTAGAAACGGCAGCAAGAGCAGCATAAACTGCCGCCGGCGGCCGGTGATCAGGCAGGCATAGGTCAGCACCGCGACGAACGGCACGAACAGCGTCAGGACGCCGGCGATCTCGTTTGTCGGAAGGCCGCTCTCCCACCCCAGATAATCGGCCAGGATGCCCGTCTGCGGCAGAAAGAACAACTTGTCGACGCTGCGCATGCCGAGCAGCCCCAGCAAGGCCACCAGCGTACCCAGGCCCAGGTACGCGAGCGTCGGGCCGCCGAACCGCGTTCGAAGATCGGCTGCGCGGCCCGGGTTGGGCCAGTTGACGAGCGCGAAAATCAGGCCGATTGACCAGGCCAGGGTCATAATGCGCGCCCAACTCGTCCCCCAGGGTGCCGGACTCATCAGAAAAGCCAGCGGCAAGAACCCCAAGGCTAACAGGCCCACCGGAAAATTGGCGGCCGTCGGCCGCGACAGCGGCTTGCCGAACACCAAACGGATGATGTAGGGCAGCAGAAGCAGGGACAGGGCGATGCCTGATAGCGCCGGCGGGAAGTAAGCCGACGCCAGCAGTACAGGAGCCGTCACGGCCAGTACAACCGCATCGAGGCGGCGGAG
>JAACJX010000454.1 GCA_014237545.1 Ardenticatenia bacterium
ACGCCGCGCTGGGTGCCCGATTTCCATGACCCGACGCGCCTGATTCGCATCTGGACGGGCGACATCCAGATCCACATCACGGCCGACATCGCCTACGCCGTCATGCAGTACTGGCGCACGACCGGGGACGACGATTTCCTGCGCGACTATGGGGCGGAGATGATCCTAGATGGGGCGCGCTTCTGGGCGGCCCGCGCCGAGCCAGAGACGGACGACGGCGGCCACACGACCTACTCCATCCGCGACGTGATCGGCCCCGACGAGTACCACGACCACATCGACAATAATGCTTTCACAAACTACATGTGCCGCTACCATTTGCAGACGGCGCTGTGGATCTACAACTGGCTACGGGCTAATTATCCGGTCGTGGCCGATGAGTTGCGCGCACGTCTACAACTCTCTGCCGAAGAATTCGCCCACTGGAAAAATGTGATCCGGGGTATACGATTCCTCTATAACCGGGATACAGGCCTGATCGACCAGTTTGAAGGATTCTTCTACCGCGAGCCGGTCGACCCGGAACTCTTCCGCACTGCCGACCGCTCGCTGCAAGTCGTATTCGGCATCGAAGGCGCCAACGAGCGCCAGGTATTGAAACAGGCGGACGTCGTGATGCTGTTGTGTCTCTTCCGCGACGAATTCGACGAGCGGACATGGCGGGTCAACTACGACACCTACATGCCCATCACCGATCACCGCTTCGGCTCCTCGCTCGGCCCATCATTCCACGCCTGGGCCGCGTGTGAGGTCGGCCGCCCCGATGAGGCCTACGCTCACTTCATGTTGGCCGCCCGCGCCGACCTGCGCAACCCGCGCGGCAACGCCGGCGACGGCATCCATGCCGCCTCAACCGGCGGCGTGTGGCAGGCGGCCGTATTCGGCTTTGCCGGGCTGCGACACTCGCCTGAGGCCCCGGCCGACGGACCCACGCTTCACCCGCGCCTGCCGCGCCATTGGCGGCGGCTGGCCTTTGAGTACGCTTATCACGGAAAACCCTATCACATTGACATCCAACGGGATGAAGGAGGTGAGTATAGCGTTATTGTTACGGCAAACGAAGACGATTAGAGATGCCGCGTAACCGGCCGGTCAAAGCAATGATTACGCGGCACCAGCGAGGCGTTCACCTCGGCGGGCGAGATTTTAGCACACAAACCTTTTCCCCGCCGTGTTGCGCGCCGCCATACCACACAATGAAAGGAGAAGGAAAATGTCAAGGAAATTGTTTTTGCTAATTGCCCTGCTGCTCATCGCCGCTCTGGCGGTGGCTTGCGGCGGCGGCGACACGACCGAGCCCGAGGCCCAGCCAGAGGCGACGACCGCAACCGAGGAAGAGGCCGCTCCGGAGGAAGAGACTCCGATGGAAGAGCCGGCCGAAGAGGAAGAAGCGGCCGCGCCGTCCGGTGACGTGATCGAGATGTCGCTGATGGGCTGGTCCAGCTCCGACGCGGAGAACACCCGCCTGCAAGAGATGGTCGATACGTTCAACGCCGCTAACCCCGACCTGAATGTGACGCTCAATCAGGTGCCAGACTATGACACCGCGCTCCAGACAGCCATCGCCGGCGGCTCGCCGCCCGACGTCTTCTACATCGACAGCTTCCGCCTGCCCGATTACGTCGAGGCCGGAGCGCTGATGCCCATTGGCGATCAGATGGAGAACGCCGACGACTTCTATCCCAGCTTGCGACAGGCTTTCACCATCGACGGCACGTTCTACTGCCCGCCAAAGGACTTCAGCACGCTGGCCCTGCAATACAACACCGACATGTTCGATGCCGCGGGGCTGGATTACCCGACCGCCGACTGGACGTGGGACGACCTGCGGTCCGCGGCCGAGGCCTTGAGCGATCCCGACAACGGCGTTTACGGCCTGACCCTGAGCGCCGACTTCGCGCGCATGATCGCCTTCCTCTACCAGGCGGGTGGCACAGTGACCAATGAGGACTTCACTGCCATGACCCTCGACTCGCCGGAGGCGTTGGAGGCAGCCGAGTTCTACATCGGTCTGGTCAATGACGGCTTCGCCGCGCAACCCTCNGACCTGGACAGCGGCTGGCCGGGTGAGGCGTTCGGCAAGGGACAGGCGGCCATGGCCATCGAAGGCAACTGGATCGCCCCATTCCTGAACGATCAGTTCCCCGACCTGAATTGGGGCGTCACTGAAATGCCGGCCGGGCCCGGCGGCGACGCGACAATGGCCTTCACCGTTTGCTACGGCGTGGCCGCCAGCGCCCCCAATCCCGAAGCTTCGGTCCGCCTGGCCAACTGGCTGACCGGCGCCGAAGGGATGGCCCAGTGGACCGGCCTGGGGCTGGCCATGCCCACCCGTGAAAGCCTCAGCGCGGACTGGCTGGCGCAGTTCCCGGATCTCGAGCCGTTCCTGGCCGGGGCCGATTACGCCCGTCCGTGGCAATTCCGGCCCGGCTTCCAGGACGTGCTGGACACGATCAATGCCGGCCTGCAACAGGCCTTCACCGGCACCTATACCGCCGAGCAAGTTCTCGGAGAGGCGCAGGATGTCGGCAACGACGTTTTGGGCCAGTAACCGTTAGGTAACTAGCCTGTCAGGTTGCGCGNGGAGATGACACTNTGTCGCGCAACCTGACAGGAATCCGCAAAAACACCGTTTGCGGCGGCGCGNTTTCCTGCACCAGGGGGTAACACAACCATGGCCGCGATGTCCGGTATCAAGGGTGAGGATCGTCAGCGGGCGATAGCTGGTTGGGCCTTCATGAGTCCGACCATTCTCATCTTCGCTGTTTTCATCATCATCCCCATTATTTTTGCCGTCTATATTAGCCTGACCGACTGGAACGGCATCAGCCCCCCGAGCGAGGCTGAGTTCATCTCCTTTGAGAATTATCGGTCGATCCTGTTCGAGGATGGCATCCAGCAGAGTGATTTCTTCAAGGCGTTGAAGAACACGACCTATTTCGCCCTCGGCGTCGTGCCGGCCCAGACGATCATTTCCCTTTTGTTGGCCGTCATCGTCAATCAGGCCTGGCTCCGCTTCAAGGGCTTTTTTCGAACGACGTATTACTTTCCCTCCATCACTTCGTCCATCGCCATCAGTTTGATGTTCCTCTTCTTCTATCAGCGCAGCGGCCTGATCAATCAGGTGTTATCAACTATCACCTTCGGGAGGTGGGAACCGATCGCGTGGATGGCCGATCCACGCGGGCTATTCCACATCATCCTGGGAGCCATGGGCCTCACCATCCAGACTGCGCCGGAGTGGGTGCAAACCGAAGTGCTGGGCCTCACCATCTGGGACTGGATCAGCGGCCCCAGCATTGCCCTGATCGCCATCATGATCATGAACACGTGGACGACCATCGGGACGATGATGGTCATCTTCCTGGCCGCGCTGCAGAGCGTGCCCGGTTACGTCTATGAGGCGGCGCAGATCGACGGCGCGTCGGCCTGGCGGCAATTTCGCAGNATCACNGTNCCCCTGTTGCGGCCGACGCTGTTCTTTGTCATCACCCTCGGCCTCATCGGCACCTACCAGGTGTTCGATCAGATCTACGTGATGAGCAGCGGCGGCCCGGCCAAGACGACGCTGACGGTGGCCTATCTTGTTTACCGCAACGGCTTCACCAATAGCGACATGGGTCTGGCCGCGGCCATCGCCATCCTGCTGTTCATCATCATCTTCACCCTGACCATGATCCAGCGCCGCATCACCGGCAGTGAAAGCGATCTTTAGGAGGGCGACATGACGACTCTAGCACCATCCGACTCGGTGGCCCGGCCGAGCGAACGCACGTGGGTNCGGCCGGCAAAGGCGATCTTCTCCTACGGCGTTTTGTTCCTGCTGGCCGCCATATTCATCTATCCATTTCTGCTGGCCATCAGCACCAGCTTCAAGACGCTGCCGGAGATCGCTCTGGACCCNGTNGGCTTGATCCCCAAGACGTTCACCCTGCAAGGGTACCAACGGCTCTTCACGTTCAACGTCGGCCGCTGGACGTTCAATAGCGCTTTTGTGTCGGTCGCCATCACGCTGGGCAACCTGCTCTTTGCCAGTCTGGCGGGCTACGCGCTGGCGCGCATCCCGTTTCCCGGCAGCCGGATGGCATTCCTGACCATCCTGGGCACTATGATGATTCCCGGCATCGTGCTGATCATTCCCATGTTCATCGTTCTGAAGACGTTGGGCATGATCAACAGCTACTCCGGACTGATCGTTCCCAAGCTAACGGCCGCGTTTGGCATCTTTTTGATGAAGCAGTTCTTCGAATCAGTGCCGAAAGAGTTGGAGGAGGCAGCCCGCATCGACGGCGCGACGCCGTTCCAGACGTTCTTTCGCGTCGTGCTGCCAACGGCTCGTCCGGCGCTGGTGGCGCTGATCATCTTCAGCTTCCAGGGGGCCTGGAACGACTTCATGCACCCGTTGATCGTCGTCACCACGGCGCAGGATCTGTGGACGCTGCCGCTGGGCCTGGCCCTGCTGCGCGGCGGCATGGGGCAGAACCTGCTGTGGAACTCGCTACTGGCGGGCTCGATGCTGACCACGCTGCCGATGGCGATCATATTCTTCATCTTCCAGCGCTACTTTATCGAGGGCATCAGCTATAGCGGCATCAAGGGGTAACCNGTNTTCAGTNGGNCAGTNNGTCAGTAANNCAGTAAGAGAGTGANNCTGTANNTTANNGANTCACTGACNNACTGACCTACTGACNCNCTGACNCACNCNANNNCTNACANCTATGAACCCCATNGCCATCNTGACCCAGGCCCTGCGCCGTAGCTGGGACGAATGGATCTCGGTCATCCTCCTGAGCACGGTCTGGCTGGCGGCGCAAGTGCTGGTGATCCCCGGCCCCCCGGCGACCGCCATGCTCTTTGCAATGGCCCGCCGCACCCACGAGGGGGTGTACTGGAGCGCAGCCGACGCCTGGAGCGCGTTCCGATCACTCTTCTGGCCGGCCTGGAAGTGGGCGCTGCCCAATATCCTCATCATCGGCACCGCGTTGTACAACCTGTCTGTATTTTGGAACGTGCCGGGCGGCCTGTGGGGCGTCTTGCGCGCGGTCTGGTTTGCCAGCTTGCTACTGTGGCTGGGACTGAACCTGTTTTATTGGCCGTTCTGGCTGCGAGCCGACGACGCGTCGCTGCGCACGACGTACGCCAATTGCGCCCGTTTCTGGCTGTTTCATCCGGGGACTGCCTTNGTGCTNTATCTNGTCTGCTTGGTGGTTGGCCTGGTTTGCCTGCCGTTTGCCNTGCCGATCGTGCTGGGGGTCATCTTCTGGATCGCCATGGTGGCCGAATTGGCCGTGCGGCTCAGCCTGGAGCGGGCAAATAACACGCCCATCTAAAAGAAAAGTATCCACAGATTTCACAGATTGCGCAGATTTTAAGATGCCGTCCTGGCCTATATGGCGTCATCTCCATATAGCTAATCTATAATGGCTGAATCGGATATCCCCGCCGGCCGCATTCGCACTCTTTTCCCCTGTCTAGCCTCATTCTTATCATCTTCATACACATTCTCGCGTACAATTAACCCTATGAGATGGGTTATGCATGCAAAGATTCACAAGGCGACGGTCGTGCAGGCCGACGTCAATTATGTCGGCAGTATCACGATCGATGAGGCGCTCATGGAACGCGTCGGCCTCTGGTCGGGCGAGCGCGTGCTGGTGGTCAGCAATACCAGTGGGGCGCGCCTGGAGACTTACGTCATCCCCGGCGAGCGCGATTCGGGTGTTATTAACATGAACGGCGCGGCCGCGCACCTGATCAAGGCTGGNGAGGAGATCATCATCATCGCTTTCGAGCTGAGCGACCGGCCGATTACGCCCCGCCAAATCCTCGTAGACAAGCAAAACCGTTACGTGCGCGATCTGGAATGGGTCGAGTCGTTCTCCATGCTGGACTCCGAGCTGGCATTCTAAACTTCCTGATCAATTAATCGAACACGGATAGGACGGGAGCACAACGGATGCATTCCGTCCATACGTTACTGACTCAGAAAGCTACTCCAGGCCAAGGTGGAGTAGCTTTTTTTATTTGCTCCACCTTGACACGCATCAATTACCTCGAGGTTTCTATGCCTTATCATGTAANCATATCCGCATACACGGCGGGGCAGGGCGAGGAACGCGCCGCCCCACCGGGGAGATGGAACAACATGAAAATAGGACTCTTTTACGGATCGAACACGGGCAATACGGAGCTCGACGCNGAATTGATCAAGAAAANGTTCGAGNCGTTTGCTCCGGTGACGGTCGACCTCTTCAATATCGGCCAGGTGGATCTGTCCGAGATGCTGTCGTATGANCGGTTGATNATCGGCTGCCCGACGTGGAATATCGGCCAGTTGCAGGANGATTGGGATCTGAAGTANGACCAGCTTGACCGGCTGGACCTGCATGGCAAGCGGGTGGCGCTGTTCGCCCCGGGCGATCAGTACGGCTATCCCGATAATTACTGCGANGCNATCGGCGTCANCGGNAAGAAGCTGGAGGAGCGCGGCGCCGAACTGGTGGGCTTCACGGACGCCAGCGATTACCAGTTCGACCACTCTCTGGCTGTCGAGGATGGGGTTTTTCTGGGGTTGGCGCTGGACGACGACAATGAGGCCGAGCTGACCGAGCCGCGCATTCGCGATTGGGTATTGCAATTGATCGTCGATTTCGAGGTGAGCGAAACGGTCCAGGCCTGAGGCGGGCCCAGTCCCTTTGAGTTTCAGCGGGCGGCCTTGGCGGTCTGACTTATCGTTGAGTCGGAACCCGCTTGCCTGATCGGGTCTGGCGCGCGGATTTTGTGGCCTAATGGCCTTGATCGAGATAACCTTCCTCGGCCGGGGAAGGTTTTTTATGGCAAAGCTGTTGGAAAGTTCGCGATACATGGCGTTGCTGGGTACGTTTGCCCTGCTCGTATCGGCGCTGGTCGGCTTCGTCTGGGGGGTGATCGAGACCGTCCGTGGTATCATCTTGCTCCTGACGACGACGGGAACCAGCCCCGAAATGGCCGTGGTGCTCATNGAGACGGTGGACATCATTCTCATCTCCACTGGCTTGCTCTTCTTTGCCGTCAGCCTCTACGANCTATTCATCGGCGATTTGTCCCTGCCGCAGTGGATGGTCGTGCGCGATTTGAACGCGTTGAAGAACAAGTTGAGCAGCATCATCATTCTCGTCATGGCCGCCAAGTTCCTGGAGAAACTGGCCACCACGTCCGATTACCTGGGCGTGCTCTACATGGGGTTGGGCGTGGCCGCGGTGGCCCTATCCTTGATCGCTTTCAATTACCTCGGCAAAAACACATAGCCATTCCGGTGGCGGGCTATCTTTGACGCATCATGACCGAACCGCTTCCCTTCGTAAATGCCCGACAACTGACCAAAATCTACCGCACGCCGGCCGGCNATTTTCCCGCGCTGAAAGGGGTTGACCTGCAAGTGAACCGCGGTGAGTTCGTGTCGGTCATCGGCAAGTCGGGCAGCGGCAAGTCGACGCTCATCAATATGCTCACCGGCATCGACCGGCCGACCTCCGGCGAGGTCATCATCGGCGGCGAGCCGCTGCACACTTACGATGAGGAGCAGATGGCCCGCTGGCGCGGCCGCCACATGGGCATCGTCTTCCAGTTCTTCCAACTGCTGCCGACGCTGACGCTGGTGGAAAACGTCATGCTGCCCATGGACATCAACGGCCTCTATCCGGCGGCCGAACGACGTGAGCGGGCCATGCAACTGCTGGCGATGGTGGAGATGGCCGAACAGGCGCGCAAGCTGCCCGCGGCCGTGTCCGGCGGCCAGCAACAGCGNGTCGCCATCGCCCGCGCCCTGGCCAACGACCCCGGCCTGATCATTGCCGACGAGCCGACCGGCAACCTCGATTCGCGCACCGCCGAGAGTATCTTTAACCTGTTCACGCGGCTCGCGGCCGAGGGCAAGACGATCATCATGGTCACTCACGACGAGGCGCGGGCGGCGCGCACCGACCGNGCAGTGATGATCGCCGACGGCGAAGTGGTCAACGAATCAGTGACGCGGGCGCTCTCCGTGCTCAATTACGACCAACTGGCCGAGGTGCAGCGTCGTGTGACGCCGACGACCTTCAACCCCGGCGAAATGATTATTCGTCAGGGCGAAACGGGTGAGCATTTCTACATCCTGACCGAAGGCCAGGCCGAGGTCCTCGTGGAGCATCCCGACGGCCACGACATCCTGGTCGACCGGCTGCGCCCCGGCCAGTACTTTGGTGAGATGGCGCTGCTGGGCCAGCGGGCGCGCCGCGCGACGGTGCGCGTGTCCGAGGATGGGCCGGTGGCCGTGGTAGCGCTGGACGTGGCCACCTTCAACCACCTTATCGAGGATTCCCCCGCGTTGCGCCACGAGCTGCAGCGGATCGTTAGCCTGCGCCAGGTGCAGAGCCAGGTGGAAGCACTGTCCGGCGTCGATCGCTCGCAACTCCAGCAACTCATGCAAGACGCGCCGACGCGCACATTCCAGCCCGGTGACACGATCATGCAGCACGGCGCTTTGGGCGATGTGTTCTATTTCTTGCTGGAAGGCCAGGTGGAGGTATTCGCGCGCCGGGGCAATGGCGACGAAACGCTCATCGACCGGCTGGGGCCAGGGCAGCACTTCGGCGAGCTGGCCTTGCTNGGCAACCGCCGCCGGTCGGCGACCGTCAGGGCCGCCGGCGACGCGCCGGTTCGGGTGATGGAGCTGGATTTGGCGGCGTTCGAACGGTTGCAACAGCTCTCAGATCGGTTCGCGANCGACGTCCGCGAAAAGGCCGCCGAGCGCCAGGCGAAGGTATAGCGCGCTTTGCTGGGCGCGAAAACGGCGACGCAAGACAANAACCTCGCGCCGAAACTGTTAATGAACACGCTCTGGCTGAAGACATTGCGGGATTTGTGGCTCTACAAGTCGCGGACCATTCTGGTGGTGCTGGCCATCGCCGTGGGCACGGCCGCCACCGGCGTGGCGACAACGAGCCTCATCGTGNTGCGCCAGGATCTGCGAAACGGCTACCTGGGCACGAACCCGGCCCACGCCGTGCTCGATATCAGCGGCCCGTTGATGGTCGATGAGGCGCTGGCCGAGCAAGTCGCCGGGCTGCCGGCGGTGGGCGNCGCGGTGGCCCGGCGACAGACGGCCGCCCGGCTGGTGCTGCCGGATGGCGAGGAGCGCTTCCTGCAACTGTGGACGCTGCCCGACTTCGCGCCGGCGGTGGGCGCCCTCTATCCCCAGGTCGGGGCGGCCGTGCCGCCGCCGGCGGGCTCGCTGCTACTCGAGCGCTCGGCCGCGGCGGTGCTCGACATCGTCCAGGGCGACACGGTGACCATTCGCCTGATGGACGGCNACGAGACGCGCCTGACCGTGGCCGGATTCGTCAATGATATGGCCGTGGCCCCCACGACCGTGCAGCCNGGCGTCTACGGCTACATGACCGACGCCACGGCGGCNCGTNTGGGGCTGNCGGCGTCNTANAACCAGTTACANCTGACGGTCGCCNCGGCGAACCCCGACCGGGCGGTGGTCGAAGCAGCGGTCACGGCCGTGACCGACTGGCNCGAAGCCGACGGCGGGATCGTCACGCGGGCTGAGATCCCCGAACCCNACGTCCACATCATGCAGGGCAGCGTCGATACCGGCCTGCTGATGATCGGCATCCTGGGCGGGCTGACGCTCCTGTTGAGCGCGTTTTTGGTNACGAATGTGATGTCGGCCGTGGTTGCCCAGCAGGTGCCGATCATTGGCGTGCTGAAGGCGTTGGGCGGCNGNCGCGGGCTNGTNCTGCGNCAGTATGGCCGNATGGTGNTCCTGTTTGGGCTGATGGCGCTGGCGCTGGCCGTGCCNCTGGGNCTCATGGGCGCCTGGTTCATGTCGAGCTTCCTGGCCGGGCAACTCAATTACGACATCCCGTCGTTTGGNCTGCCNTGGCAGACNGTGGNGGTGCAACTGGTGGGGGCGNTGCTGATNCCCGCNCTNGCCGCGCTGGGNCCGGTGCGCTCNGCGGCGAACCTGACGATTCTGGAGGCGTTCACTCCGGTACGGGATNCCAGGTATGAAGGGCGAGAGGCGNGCGCGGTCGATTCATACCTCGTGTCCCGCATCTCCCATCTTCTNGCCTGGCGCAACGTGGCCCGNCGCAAGGTGCGNCTGGCCCTGACGNTGGCCGCCCTNAGCCTTGCCGGGGCGATGTTCATCGCCACCTTNGGCCTGAAGCTGGGGCTGGACGAGGCGATCGAGATNCTGGTGGGNGAGTTCCCGTCGGACGTCGTGATCGACTTNGCCGCGCCGGAGCTCGTNCAGCGCATCGAACGNGAGGCGGCGGCCGTGGCGGCGGGGATACCGGCCATCGAGCGCGTCGAGGCCTGGGGCGTGGCCGACGCGCGCCGGGTGTATCCCGATGGCCGGGTTGGCAGCAGCTTCACNCTGTTCGGCGTTCCGCCGACGACGCAGATCGCCGGGTTCGCGCAGCGGGAAGGGCAATGGCTGTATGAGACGACGGACGATGGTAGGGGCAAGTTTGAAACCCGCCCCAACACAGATGTCATCCCCCTCTACATCAACTACGAGGCCGAGAAGCTGACCGAGGGGCCGGCGGTGGGCGACGGGCTGNCCTTGAAGCTCAACGGCCTGCGCGAGCAGCCGGTGGAGCTGGTAGGCATCAGCTTGCGGCCATTCAATGCCAATGCCTACCTGCCTTATGCCGCGTTCGAGCGAGCCACTGGCGTGCGCGGCCGGGCCGGCCGGCTGGTGGTCTACATGGCCGGGGATGACCCCGCGGCGCAGACGGCGGCCGCCGCGGCGCTGGCCGATCGCTATGAAGCGGCGAGCATGACCGTGCTGCGCGCCGAGACGGCCGGCAGCTTCCGCGAGAGCTACGCCGCCCAGTTTAATAACCTGGTCGTGTTGCTGATGGCTCTGGCGGCCCTGACGGCGCTGGTGGGCGGCTTGGGGCTGGCCAACACGATGGCTCTCAACGTGCTGGAGCGCTCGCGGGAGATCGGCATCCTGCGCTCGATGGGCGCCGGACGGCCGCTGCTGCGGCGGCTGGTGCTGGCCGAGGGGCTGGCCATCGCCGTCGCCAGCGGTCTGATTGGCATCGCGCTGTCCTTACCCCTGACGGCTATCCTCGATAGGGTCATGGGAGGCACGCTCCTGGGCAGCCCGCTGTCCTTCGCCTTCGCGCCGGGGGCGGCCGTCGGATGGCTGGCCCTGGTGGTCGTCATCGGGCTCGTCTCCTGCTGGGTCCCGGCCGAGAGCGCAGCCCGTATGACGGTGCGGGCGGCGCTGGCGTACGAATAAGTACGAGCGCCTGCCCGCCACGAATCACCCCGAAATCTATCGCGTTCTATATCCCTCTCATGTGCCTGGGCCTATGGCCCTATCCCCTTGCCAACCAATAAAATGAAGTTGACCTGATCTATGGATTATGCGCCAAACCCGGCCATCCACC
>JAACJX010000460.1 GCA_014237545.1 Ardenticatenia bacterium
AGGCGATCAGGTGGACTAGCTGGCGCAGCTCGGCCTCCGGAAAGCCCAGTTCGGCCGCGGCCTGTTCAATGACCACAATCCCGCGCACGATGTGGCCGACTAGCAGCCCGTCCTCGGTGCGCGTGAAACCCTCTTCCAGCGCGTACTCGTGGGCCTTGCCCATGTCGTGGAGCAACGCCCCGCAAACGAGCAGGTCGGCGTTCACGTGCGGGTAGTGGCCGGCCAGCATCCGCGCCAGGGCGGCCATACTGAGCGTGTGCTCCAGCAGGCCGCCGATGTAGGCGTGGTGCATGCTGCGCGCCGCCGGAGCGGTGGCGAATCGATCGGCCCGCTCGCCCTCCAGCAGCAAGTAGCCGGCCAGCGTCTGCCACGGCTCGGCCAGCGCGGCGATGTGGTCGCGCAATTCGGCCAGCATCGTCTCGCGCGGGCGGCGGCTGGCCGGCAGGAAGACGGTCAGGTCGAGTCCATTGGCGCGGGTCAGGTCGTTGATGTTGAGCTGGATAGCGTCCTTGTAGAGCGTGACGCGGCCGCTGACCAGCACAGCCAGCCCCGGCCGCGCCCAGACGTCGACGGTCAGCGGCACGTCCCAGAAGACGCCGCTGATCTGGCCGGTGCGGTCGCGCAGCGTGGCCAGCAGGAAGGGGCGGCCGTCTTTCGACTGCCGCCGCACCACGTCATGGAGCAGGAACGGCTCGGCCAGTAGTTCCATCCCCGCTTTCAAATCGCCAATGAATTTTGTTTTATCAGCCACGCTCACGCTCGATTTTGGATTTTTCCGACGATAATTTANAATGCAATCCTGTCATACAGAGAGGGTAATTATACCCGCAAAGGTAATCCCTTGTAACTGGAAACCTCAGAGGTCTTCTGAGACCNCTGAGGTTTGCGCAAGTAGGGCGAAAACAGTATGAAAAAGATCATCGTTGGATTATCAGGTGCCAGCGGCGTTATCTACGGCATCCGGTTGCTGGAGGTATTGCAGGCGTTGCCCGACGTCGAGTCGCACCTGGTGATGAGCACAGCCGCGGCCACGACCATTCCGCTGGAGACGGACTACGCGCCGGAGGAAGTGCGGGCGCTGGCCACGGAGGATTACCGCTTCAAGGACATTGCCGCGGCCATCTCATCCGGCTCGTTCCGCACCGATGGCATGGTCATTCTGCCCTGCTCGATGAAGACGCTGTCGGCCATTGCCAACTCCTACAGCGACAACCTGCTGACGCGGGCGGCCGACGTGGTGCTGAAGGAGCGGCGCAAGCTCATCCTCTGCCCGCGGGAGACGCCGCTGCACCTGGGCCACCTGCGGGCGATGACGCTGGCGGCCGAGATGGGCGCGTTCATCGTGCCGCCCATGCCCGCGTTCTACCACCGGCCGCGCACGGTCGANGACATCGTCAACCAGACGGTCAACCGCGTGCTGGACCTGCTCGATATCACCCTACCCGAAGACCTGTTCCGGCGCTGGCAGGGCGGCCGGGCGGCCAGCAGCGATCTATAGCGACTCGAGACGACATTTACCGGACCGACGACGGCTGACCGCCGACCGCCGCAAAGAAGAAGGGCGCTACCCGCTGATCTACTGAGGCTTACTGACCTACTGACCACTGGATACTGACTGCCATGAACGACCCACGCGAACTTGCCCTGAATTATCTCCACAAGCACCACGTGCTGACGCTGGCGACCCACGGGCCGGAGGGGTTATGGGCGGCGGCTGTGTTCTATGTCAACGACGGCTTCCAGCTTTACTTCCTCTCCGCCGGCCACACGCGCCACGCGCAAAACATGGCCGCGTCGCCGCGCGTGGCGGCCACGGTCCAGGAAGATTACCCGGAGTGGTCGGTGATCAAGGGCATACAACTAGAGGGAACGGCGCGGCAGCTGGCGGGGAAAGAACGCGAGGCGGCTTTCCACCTCTATGCCGGGAAGTTCCGCTTTCTGGAGCAGCCNATCTCGGCCATCGAGATGGCCCTGGCNCGGGTNAACTGGTACTGCCTCTCGCCCGACCGGCTGTACTNNNTCGACAACAGCCGCNGGTTNGGGCATCNGGATGANNTTATCTGAAGAGNGANAGAATCCGCAGATTACGCAGATTACGCAGATTTGTAGAAGCAGTTCCAAATCTCACTTAATCTATCTTTCGNTCCGCGTTCATCCGTAAAATCCGCGTCATCCGCGTTCCATCTCTTACTCCGCCAGCAACTCCAGCAGGCCGGTTGGATAGAGCGGCGGCGCGGCCGGATCGCGGCAATCGTCCAGGCTGACCCATACGGCGCGAAACGGTAGTCCATCATCCTCGTCGCCCTCGATCGCCGCACGGCTATAGAGCGTGCGGTCGACGAATTCGCCGTCGTAGACCATGACGATCTCGTGCCCGGTCTGGCCGCCGTAGGTGAAGACGTTCTCCAGCGTGCCCAGGTAGCGCAGATTGGTCACGGCCGCGCCTAATTCTTCGGCGATCTCTCGTTCAATCGTGGCCGCGCTGCTCTCGCCGAACTCTATTGCCCCGCCCAGCGGCCGGTAAAAGAGTCGGCCTGTGAGCGGTTCATGCCCCTCGGCGGCGAGGATGCGGCCGTCGTGGCGAAAGATGCAGATGGCGATGGGGCGGATAACATNGGGCTGCATTGGAGTTAGCGAGTGCTAACCGAAGAATCTCCGATAAGCATCGTGATCGCCGATCCATAACCAAGTCAAAGTATCGTCTTCCAATATGCCCAAAGCCCGATAATTGCGCGTCACACGTATCGACCAGATATGGTCCTGGACATTGATACATTTGAACCGCAAGGAGGGATGATATGGGTTGTCTCGCCACAAGGAATAGGCCTTGCGGGCCTGACGTTTAATAGTAGGATCCAAATCCACATATGCCTTCCAGAAAGAAGGCAGTGTCTTCGATTTCACAGGCGATCGTAGTCCATCGGTTCGGCTTTGCCCTCTTCGATTTCACGATGTGCCCGGCGAGCGAAATCCTGTAATTGGGATTGGGTTGCTGCAAAAAGCTCATCCCATTCGTCTTCATCTTCTAGATCGGCCAAATAATCTCGAACCAGATCAACGACTCTGTTCTGAGTTGATTCCGGAAGGGTTTCCATCATTTTGACAACTGTGTGGATTGCCACTGTTTCCATCAGTAACTCCTTGCCTGTTGAGTCGAGGCGAACAATCCTGATTATACCACTCNNAGCAACCTATGCGGAGGCTTCATTGGTTGCTTTCAGGCGCACCAGCGGCCCCAACGCCCGCCANAGCGGCCCGTCCTGGCGCACGCCGCGCCGGTCGAGGTCGCTGCTGGCCAGGATGACCCCGTCNCGTGTCCGCGCCGCCANCCCGCGCGCGATGCGCGTCAGCAGCTCGTTGCGCACGGCNAACTCNTCGTCGATCGTCCANGGGTTCTCCGGCGAGCGGCTCTGGGCCAGCACGAAGGCGTTGCTCAGCGGCTGGCGGGGGATGTCCCACCACCCCTGCGCCGCCGTCTCCAGCCACACCTGCACCCGCACCGGCTCCCCGGCCAGCAGGTAGGCATAGATGGTGGAGAGGATGACGCCGTCTGGATCGGGCGGCTCGCCCCAGTCGGGCGGGTTGGCCGTNACCAGTCCCTGGTTNACCGCGTCGATGAACGTCGCGCCGATGTCGGCGTCGGTGCGCANGCCCATGCCGGGCGCGGCCTTGCGCAGCCGGGCGGCCGAGCGCACCAGCCAGTCGAGCACGGCCGCGCCCGCNCGGTCCGGCTCCGGCTGGAACTGGGATTGGGCCAGTAGGTCGTTGAACAGCCGGTGCAGAAAGGTGTCGATCGTGTCGCGGTGCCCGTTCTCGGCCAGCCAGAGGCGCAGCTCCTCTACCAGACCTACCGCGTCCTCGCCCACCCGCTCGACGACGCGCGGCGGCAACATTTCGGCCGGCAATAGCTCCGGCGCGTCGGGGCGGTAGAGGTTGTCGACCACCAGTTGCGCCCGCGCCGGGTCGAGGCTGTGAATGCTCAGCGTCAGCGCCTCGGCCACGTCGTAGGGCGCGGGGCGGACACCCCAGCCCGGATGGGCCAGCGCCAGCCACGTGAGCCAGGCGCGGACGCGCGGCTCCTCGCGCGGGCTGGTGCGGCGGCGCAGCAGGCGGTAGGGCAGCCCGGCCTCGCGCAGCGCGTTGGTCAGCATGTAGCGCAGCGCGCCGTCCATGTAGGGGACGATGATGGCAATGTCGCGCGGGGCGACGCCCTCGTCGTAGACCAGCTTGTGGAGCGCTGGGCCGAGGTTGGCCACCATCTCGCGCCGGTAGCGGCCGCCGATGACGCCCAGGATGCGCGCTTCAGCCCCGTCCGTCGGCAATTTGGCGTGCATCAGGGCATTCTCGACCTGATTGGCCAGCAGGCCCATGTCCGCCGGCGCGACGAACGACTCGGTGAAGTCGAAGGCGTGGGTGAAGAGGCGGCGCATGCCCTCCGCNCCGTGGGGGTCGGCCGAGAGGAACCGCTTGTAGCCGCCACCCGCGTCCACGGCCACGGNCGTCGTCTGCGTCTCGCCCATCAGCCCCGTGACGAAGTTCTGCCCGGCGGGCGTCTGCTCCTCCAGGTTATCGACGATCAAGTGGCGATAGCGCTCGCGGAAGTAGCGGTGAAATTCGGGGTGGCGCACCAGTTGCGTGTCGAACACCTCGACCGTCAGCGACAGGTCGAGCAGGCTGTTGGCCAGGCAGTGGCGGCGAAAGGCGCGGGCGGCCGTGGCCGCATCGTCCAGGTGGAAGCGGCGCTCCGGCTCGCCGGCCCAGGTGCGCGTCTGGCGGGCGATGGCCTCTTCCAGCGTCAGCGCGTTGAGCGCGGCCCGGTTGAGCGTGTCCAGCAGCTGGCTGACGATCTGCTGCGGGCGCAGCCGCAAGTTGGCGAACGCGCCCTGGGCCAGCAGCGGCGTCACGACGCGCCACATCAATACCTGCGCCTGGTCATAGCTGAGCGAAGTCGGCGGCACGTAGGGTCGCTCGAAGCCGGCATCCCGGGCCACCAGCGGCCAGAATAGGGCCACCATGCTCTGCGCCAGCCGCGAGTAGTCGGTGACGGTCAGTTCAGCGTAGGGGCCGAGGCCGGAGTTGTGGACGGCGTCAAAGAAGGCGGCGCGGTGCTCCGGTTCGGCCACGAGGGTGAGGATGGTATAGGCCGGCTCGCCGTCGCGCAGCAGGCGCAGCAGCCGGTGGTGCAGCGCGGTGGTCTTGCCCGTGCCGGCCGGGCCATAGAGAAAGCTCGTCTCGCCGGCCCTGGTCGCTTCGCGTTGGAGAGGGGTCAGGTCTTGGGTCTGCATATCAGAAAAATCCACGGATTACAGTCGGCTGTCCTCAGCCGCGGTAACACAGATTATAAGCCGATCATCTGTGAAATCTGTGAAATCTGTGGATTCTCTTCTCTATAGCTGCCGGTAGCGCAGCCGCACTGCGCCGAGCTGGATCTCGTCCCCGTCGGCCAGTTGCAGCCCGTACTCCGGCACCTGCCGCTCGTTGACGTAGGTGCCGCTGGTGCTGCCCGCGTCGTAGATGCGGTAGCGGTTGCCTTCCAGCCGCAGCACGGCGTGGAAGCGGGAGACGGTGATATCGTCGCGGAAGGCGATGTTGGACTGCTGGGGCGAGCGGCCGATGCGCACTTCGGTATCGCCCAGAGTGAGCTCGTCGGGCATGAGCGTCTGCGCGTCGATCACTTCCAGATGGGCCATGACAAACGGCGCTTCATACCCCTCGGGGCGCAAGAAATCGAGATTGGCGTCGGCCTCGTAATCGTNGGTCGCGGCGGGCGGGGGTACGGCCGCCGGGGGCGGCGCCCCACGACGGCGGCGGCGCGAGCGCGGCTCGCTGGCCGCGCCCTTCGACCGGCTGCGCCACAGCCAGAAGCCGACGGCCGCCAGACCGGCCACCGCCAGCAGCCACAGCAGCCACGTCCAGCTAAAGCCAGAGCCAGCNGGTTGCAGCGCTTCCGGCACCTCGAGCCGGTCGCCCTGGG
This sequence comes from Ardenticatenia bacterium, assembly GCA_014237545.1. Classification (GTDB taxonomy): domain Bacteria; phylum Chloroflexota; class Anaerolineae; order Promineifilales; family Promineifilaceae; genus Promineifilum. The sequence continues at coordinate 5,975 of JAACJX010000460.1, forward strand.
TCACGGTGATGATGACCGGCGCGCTGGTTGAGGCGATNCCCTGACTGTCAACAACGGCCACCTCCAGCCGGTTGTCGCCGATGGCCAGGCCGGGGACGGACACGCGGAAGGAGTCCAGATCGCCTGGGGGAATTTCGGCGACCTGGGCGTCATTGAGCAGTAGTTGGGCCGCCACTATCTCGCGGGTCTCATTGTCGAGCCAGGAGACGTCGGCCGACAGCTGTAAATCAACCGGCTCTCCCTGATCGACTATGGTGATGGCCCGGCTCTCGCGCGGCACGTCGAGGACGACGTTGGGCGCGGCGGTGGAGATCATCACTTCGGTCGTCGCTTTGGTGTCGCGGTTGTTTTGCAGGCTGACCTCGACCTGCACGGGGCCACCGACCGGCTCCGGCGCGTTGTAGCGGATCCAGGAGTGGTCGCGCAGGGTGGCGATGCGGGCCCAGACGGCGGACAAACCCGCGGCGTCGGCCAGTTCGGCGGCCACGCCGCGCGAGCCGGTCGCCACGTCGCGCAAGTACTGGCGGCCGAGCTCCAGCCCCGCGCCCAACCCCGGGTTCTCCAGGTGCAGAGTGTGGATGGGCACGCCGGCGGCCGCGGCGCGCACACTCACGTCGCCGGGTTGGGCCTGCGATGTGCCGGGGTCCGTGCCGTCGCTGATCAGCACGATCGACGCGGCCATCTCCGGACGAGGTTTCAGCCCCTCGATCTCGCCGACCATACTGATGACGCTGTCGTAGAGCGACGTCGCCCCCTCCTCGGCCGTCAGTTGGGTGGTATTGAACAGGTTGGCCACGCCGTTGTGGAACTGGGTCGGCCCGAGAAGCTGCTGCGGTCCGTCGGCGCGAACCTGATAGATGGCGATGTAATCGACCTGCTCCTGCATGTTACCCGGCGAGGCGTACTGCTGGATGGCGTTGATGACGGCTGGAATCTGGTCGGACGTGCCGCCGGCGGCGTCGATGAGAAATACCGTCAGCGTGCCGGCGGGCGTCTTGCCGTCGAAGAAAACCTCTTCCACCGGAAAGCCATTGTGGGTGACGAATAGCGGCTCCGTGGCGAAGTCGATGGGCTGCCCCTGGCCGTCAATGCCGAATACTTGCAGGCGAATGCTCGGAAAGCTCTCAGTGTCGGAGTCGGTGATGAACAGACGGCCGATCTGGCTTGTTTCCTGGGCCAGGGCCAGCGCGGCCACGCCAAACAACAAAATGACCACGAACAGGACACTGCTTAGCGNACGAACGACGGCGTGGCGCATGAGACTTCTCCCTTCCATAGAAGTTATGTTGATATAATACCANACGACGGGCGGAAAAGAAACAGATGATCGACCGACGACCGGCCAGGGGACTTCTTTTTTACATTGCCGCGCTGGGGCTGTTGCTCCTGGGGCGGCCGGCGGCCGCCCAGCAAATCCAGGGGGAGCGCACCGATTTGCGCGTCACGGCCGTCGACACCGCCGCCTTCCCCACGGTCAAGGTGCGCGTGCTGACCACGTCCGCGGGCAGCGCGCCGGTCAATGACCTGAGTCGCCTTGTCCTGCGCGAGAACGGCGTGCCCATCCCCGACACCACGATGGCCCAGACGCCTGTCGGCGTAGACGTGGCCCTCGTCGTCGATGCCAACGCCGACTTCTTGCTGTTCGACGACCGCAGCGGCCTGAGTCGCCGGGACAAGCTGGCCGCGTCTATCACCCGCTATGCCGAGCAGTTCATGAACCCNGCCGGGCTGGACCGCGTCTCGATTATCGCGCCCGACGAGACCGGCGCGGGCGCCGCGTTCCTGGCGACGGACGCCGGACGACCGGGCGACGTGGCCGAGGCGATCAACGCCTATAACCCGGCGACGACGAGCGCGACCCCGCTGCAGGCGATGATGGACGCGGCTATCGACCACCTGGCGAGCAGCGAGGATGGCCGCTTCCAGGCCGTGCTACTCTACACTGACGCGGCGCGGCTCGCCCGACAGCTCGACTATCCCGGCCTGGTCGAGGCGGCGCAGGCGGCCGGCGNCCCGCTCTACGTGGCCATCCTGGGCGCGGAGGCGTCGGCCGAGGAGATCGCCAACGCNGCCGGGCTTTNTGATCCGACCAACGGCCTCTACGTTCACATGCCGGAGCCGGAAGCGGCCGACCCCATCTACGCTATCTTCCAGGNGCAAGGNCAGCAGGCGGAACTGGCNTATGAGTCGGCNCTGCGNCAGAACGGCGCGCACCAGNTCTCGGTCAGCCTGGGCAACGTGCGCGACTCGGCCGAGTTCGAGNTGCTCCTGGNCGCGCCGGAAGTAGTCATCGAGCCGCCGCCGTCCCCNGTGCGGCGGGCCGGCAGCGCCATTGACACGCCCCTGGCNNTGNTGCAACCGGCGGTCTTNCCGCTGNCNGTGCGCGTCAACTGGCCCGACGGCCGCCCGCGCCAGATCACTGNCGTGGTTTTTCGGGTCAACGGCGCGCCGCAGCCNCTGGCGGTCACGCCCGCGGTNGACGCCGCGGGCACGCTGCCGCTGCCCTGGGACATCAGCCAGCAGGACGCCGGAACCTANCGCCTGGAGGTCGCCATAACGGACGAATTGGGCTTCCAGACCGCGGCCGAGCCNGTGGACGTCGCTATNGAGGTGGCGCGCCCCAGCCCNCCCACGCCGACCCCCGCGCCGACCCGCGCCCCCACGCCACCGCTGAGCGAGCGCCTCGANGGGCCGCTNTTGCCCGCGNTGCTNCTGCTGTCCGTGGTTGTGGTNGCCGGCGNGNTCGTCTGGCGGCGGCGGGCNTCGCGTCCGGCCCCGGCGGCGGGCGAGATCCCGCGCGTGGNGGCCGCGGCCGAGCCGCGCCCGGCCGATGGCCACGCCGCCATGCTGGCCTGGCAGGCGGCTGACGGCACGCTCGGCGACCAGATCGAGTTGACCGCCGCCGACGTGACGATCGGCCGCGATCCGGACCTCTAGTTAAATCGGAACTATAAATAGAAACGAGTGAACTTTTTTTTAATTGAAGCAAGGTCGGAATAAATGTATTTTCCGCAAATCTGCCGCAGCCGGCAACTCCCCATTTTAATTTTTTCATAAGATTGATTTGCGATTTTATTCTACGGTCAACATTTAGAATCATTTTAAAATCCTAATTTCTTCATCAAGTTATTAATT
>JAACJX010000364.1 GCA_014237545.1 Ardenticatenia bacterium
ACGAGGCGCTGACCATCGTCTTATCCGACCACGGCTTCGGCCCGTTTCATAAATTCTTCCACATCAACAACTGGCTGGCCGAAAACGGTTGGCTGGCGTTTAAGCGAACGCCGATGAGCTTGCTGAAGCGGGCCGCGTTCAAGATGGGATTCACGCCCATCAACGCGCTCAAGTGGCTGACGGCCCTGGGATTGAGCGACATGCGCAAAAACGTGAAGCGCGGCCGCGGCGGCAAGACATTGCGGCGTTTCTTCCTGTCGTTCAACGACGTGGATTGGGACCGAACAAAGGCCTTTTCGGTCGGCAATTTCGGGCAGGTCTACCTGAACGTGAAGGGACAGCGCCCGCAAGGCGCGGTCGACCCCACTGATTACGAACGGCTGAGGGACGAGATCATCGCCAAAGCTAAAGACCTACGCGATTCGGAAGACAACAGCCAGGTCGTGCCGGTGGTCTACCGGCGCGAAGATGTGTTCCACGGCATCAGCGCGGCGCGGCTGCCCGACCTGGTGCTGCACACCGACCGGGCCAAGTACGTCTCCTTCGGCCACGCCGACTTCGGCTCGAACCACATCATCGAGCCGAGCACCGGCCAGACCGGCCACCACCACATGGAGGGCGTCATCGGCCTGCGCGGGCCGGGCATCCGACCCGGCGCAAAACTGGAAGGGGCGAGTTTACTGGACCCGGCGCCGACGATTCTGCACTACTTGGGGCTGCCCGTGCCCGAATACATGGACGGCCGCGTGCTGGCCCAGGCCTTCACCGACGAGTTCAACGCCGCCAATCCCGTCACGTTCTCCCNNNCAGGGCCGGGCGACGGCGCGGGCAGNGACTCGCTCTACACCGCGGACGAAGAGGAANTGGTCATGCAGAAGCTGCGAGATCTGGGGTATGTGGCTTGATGGCAAAGGNTANATATAAAGATCTNAGCCTTGTCATTCCCGTCTACAACGANGAGGANAANCTNCGCCCGCTGGCGGAGGAGATTCGCGCCGCGNTNGGCGGCACGGGCNTNGATTATGANGTGATCTTCATCGATGACGGCAGCAAGGACNGCAGCTTTGNCATCCTTGAGGCACTGGCCGCCGAGGATGATCANATCATCGCCATCCGCTTCCGCCGCAACTACGGCCAGACGGCCGCCTTCGCCGCCGGCTTCGACCATGCCCGCGGCCGGGTGGTGGTGACGCTCGACGCCGACCGGCAGAACGACCCGGCCGACATCCCCACCTTGCTGGCCAAGCTGGATGAGGGCTACGACGTCGTCAACGGCTGGCGCGAGAACCGGCAGGACANCCTGCTGCGTCGCTTCCCGTCGCGGGTGGCCAACTGGCTCATCGCCGAGACCAGCGGCGTCCACCTGAAGGATCGCGGCTGCTCGTTGCGCGCCTTCCGCGCCGAGGTGGTCCACGATCTGAATCTCTACGGCGAACTGCACCGCTTCATCCCCGAACTTGTCAACTTCGGCGGGTTCACGATGGCGGAGGTGCCGGTCAATCATCGCGCCCGCGTGGCCGGCGCGTCGAAATACGGCCTCTCGCGCACCTTCCGCGTCATTCTCGATTTGTTCACCATTCATTTCCTGCGCAAGTACGGCGACCGGCCGATGCAGCTCTTCGGCCGCTGGGGGATCATCCTTTTTGCCCTGGGCGCGCTCATCGGCGGTTACCTGACCGCGCTCAAGCTGTGGGCGGGCATCACCGGCGGGATGGAGGGCTTCAACGCCATGACCATTGGCGACCGGCCGCTACTGTTGCTGGCCGTGCTGCTGGTCATCCTGGGCGTCCAGTTCATCGTCATGGGCCTGCTGGCCGAATTGGTCGTGCGCACCTACTACGAGTCGCAAGATCTGCGCGTGTACCGGGTTAAGGAAATAGTGGGCAGCGGACAGGGTTTTGTGGATAGCGGTCACTGACCTCTGCACACTGTTTTCTTTCTTGGGTTATACTCCTTTCAATGACCTTACTCATCATCGGCTTCGACGGCGCGACCTTCGACCTGATTAAACCGTGGGCGCGCGACGGCTACTTGCCGAACCTGGCGGCGCTGATGCGCGATGGCGTCACAGCCGACCTGGCCTCGACCCTGCCGCCGGTCACCAGTCCCGCCTGGCCGACCTTCATGACCGGGGCGAACCCCGGCAAGCACGGCGTCTTCGACTTCATCCAGCCACACGGCGAGAACTTCCCCCTCGTCAACTCGACGCGCATCCGGCAGCCGACCCTCTGGCGACGGCTGTCCGACGCCGGCTACCGCGTCGGTGTGCTCAACGTGCCGGTGACCTATCCGCCCCAGGAAGTCAACGGCTTCATGGTCACCGACATCCTCAGCCCCCGCAACGCGATCATCAGCCACCCGACCGACCTCATCGATCGCTACGAAACGGAGCTGGGCCCTTATCGCGTAGCGCCCAACGTCCAGTACAAGCCGGGCAACGAGGGCGAGTTCATCGCCGACATCTACGATCTCATCGACACCCACGCCCGCTGGGCGCTGAAGCTGATGGAGTCCGAGCCGGTGGATGTGCTCATGGTCCACTTCATCGCCATGGATATCGCCAAGCACGCCCTGTGGCGGTTCATGGACCATACCCACAAGCGATACGAACCGTCGCCCTCCGAGCACGCTATCCG
>JAACJX010000362.1 GCA_014237545.1 Ardenticatenia bacterium
AAGACGGGAGCGAGTTCGCCGTATATCGTTTGATACTGTTACGAAAGGATTGACCCAGACAAAGCACCATTTGTCTCATCCACGTGCTAAGATAACTCCCGTATGACCATCTCTGCCGCTGAGCGCAATGTTCGCCGGATGCTGCCCGTCATCCGCCTGATGCAGGCCTACCTGCCGTTACGCTGGTCCGGCTGGCTAAACCGGCAGAGCCTCAACCGCGCCCGCTTGCCCGATGGGGTGGATCGCCAACCGGTTTCGGCCGGTGGCGTGCCGTGCGATTGGCTGCTCCCCGATAATAGCCCGGGCGACCGGGCGCTGGTCTACCTGCACGGCGGCGGTTTCGTCTACGGGCAGACCCTGCCGCACCTGGAGATGGGCGCGTACCTGGCGCGGAAGATCGGCGCGCGGGTCCTGATGGTCGATTACCGCCTCGCGCCGGCCCATCCCTTCCCGGCCGCGCTGGACGACTGCCTCACAGCCTATCGCTGGCTCCGGGGGCAGGGTTTTCCCGCGCGCCAGATCGCGATCGCCGGCGATTCAGCCGGCGGCAACCTGACGATTACGACGCTGATGCGGCTGCGGGACAGCGGCGAAGAGCTGCCCGCTGCCGGAGCCTGCCTCTCTCCGGTGGCCGATTTATCCCCCAAGGACAATGGCGAACAGCCCTACAATGATCCGCTGCTGCCGGACCGGGCCATCAAGCTGTACAAGCAATCTTATGTCGCCGACCACGATCCGCGCGACCCGCTGATCTCGCCCGTGTTTGGCGACTGGCGCGGCCTGCCGCCGCTGCTGGTCCACGTTGGGGAAGATGAGATCTTGCGCCGCGATGCCGAGCAGATCGAGGAGCTGGCCCGCGCCGCCGGGGTGGACGTCCGCCTGGAGGTNTACCCGCGCATGTGGCACGTCTGGCAAATAATGATGGCGCTGCCCCAGTCTATCCAATCGCTTGACGACATCGCCGGGTTCCTCAAAGCGCGGTTGGAAGAGTACGCGGGAATTTTTACCGAATAATTTATTCCAGCCCCGCAAAAAACCCCGGCCGCTGCGCCAGATACCGGTTCACGATCGCCACGGCTGCGCCGACGCCATCCTCTGCCTGAATGCGCCGCCCGACGTCGGCCGCCCGGGCCTGCATCGTGTCATCGCTCGTGGCGGCACGGATTGCCTCGGCCAATCGCTCGGCCGTCAGATCTTCCTGCGCGATCGGCCGCGGGCCGGCCCCCAGGGCATGCACCCGGTCACCCCAAAACGGCTGGTCGGCAAAAAAGGGGACGACCACNTTGGGCACGCCGGCCCGCAGCCCCTCGTGCGTCGTGCCGACCCCGCCGTGGTGGACGACGGCCGCCATGCGCGGGAAGAGCCAGTCGTGGGGCACGTTGTCAAGCCGTAATATCGAATCAGGCAGGTCGCCGTCGGCCAGCCCGGCCCAACCGCTTAGCAGCACGCCGCGCCGCCCGCTCAGCCGCAGCGCGTCCAGGACGATGCGGGTCAGCCGCTCCGGATCGTTGCCCGTCATGCTACCGAAGCCAATGTAGACCGGCGGTGGTCCAGCGCCGAGGAAATCCGCCAGTTCGGACGGCGGGATGTATACATCCTCCGCCATGAACCAAAAGCCGGTCACAAACGACGCCTCGTTGTAATTCTTTGGTTTGGGGAGAACTGTGGGGCTGTAGCCATGGATGATTGGCAGCCTGTGGCGCAACATGCTCAGAAAAGGACCGGGGATGGAGAACGGCCGCAAGCCGAGCATCTCGCGCCGGATGTCATTCAGGATAGGACGCGTCACTTGCCAGAAGGCCTGCCCACCCAGGAAGTGCGTCGCGTAATTAAACAGCTTTCCCCCCTGCCGTCGTGTCGGAAAAACGGCGCTGGGGAACTCGCCTGTCGGGTGAATCGGCTGCAGGTAGGCCTGAACGAAAGGCAAGCCCAACTTTTCGGCCACGCTGTAGGCAGCGTAGAAGGCAATGCCNGAGAAAAGGATCAGGTCAGTACCCTCACANGCGGCCAGGACATCGGCCGTTGCCTGATGGAGTAATGGGTCCATGAACTGTCGAAAGCCTCGCAGGAAGCCCAGCCCCCGCCGGCCAGTCTCCACCCATTCTCGCCCCTGCTGCCCCTGCACCATCGCCATTGGATCGCCTTCGATGTGACCGAATTCCAGGCCCTGTTCCTGAATCCAATCGGCATAGATGCGGTTCGTCGCCAGCCTGACTGTGTGGCCGCTCGACGCCAGGCCCAAGCCAAGCGCGATATAGGGCTGTATGTCACCGCGCGATCCGGTGGTGACGAGGGTGATGTGAGCCATGGGCCGGGGTGTGCCTCCAATTGTGTGCTAAAATCGCTGATTGTCCGCTCGCGTGGCGGGCACACAGATACTATCAAAGCGCGACCNNNGGTCAAGCGCGAGGGACGGGTATGGAGTTTAAGGANAATGTGGTGATTCTGACCGGCGCGTCCACCGGCATCGGCGAGGCGCTGGCCCATCAATTGGCCGAGCAGGGCGCGTGGCTGGTATTGGCGGCCCGCAACGCCCAGAAGCTAGAGACGGTGGCGGCCGAGTGCCGCGCGCGCGGCGGTCGCGCCCTCGTCGTGGCCACGGACGTGACCGATGAAGAGGAGTGCCGCGAGTTGGTGGAGCGCGCCGTGGCCGAGTACGGCCGGGTCGACACCCTCATCAACAACGCCGGTCTCAGCATGTGGATGAAGCTGGAGGATGTCGAAGACCTGAGCACCATTGAGTACCTGATGCGCGTCAACTTCTTCGGCAGCATGTACTGCACCTACTATGCCCTGCCCCACTTGAAGCAAACAAAGGGTCGTATCGTCGCCATCGCCAGCGTCGCCGCCCGCACGGGCATCCCCACGCGCACCGGCTACTCGGCCAGCAAGCACGCGATGGTCGGCTTCTTCGAGTCGCTGCGCATCGAGGTCGAGGATGACGGCATCAGCGTGACCATCGCTTACCCCGATTTCGTGGCCTCGGGCATGCACACGCGCTCGCTCGGCGCGGACGGCCAGCCCCTGGGCCACAACCCCTTACANGTGGACAAGATCATGACCAGTGAGGAGTGCGCCAGGCACATCCTGGCCGGCACGGCCGCCCGCCAGCGCCAGATCGTCATGTCTAACCGCTCGCGTTTCGGCCAATGGCTTAAGCTGATCGCCCCCGGCAAGGTGGATCAGATCGCCAAGCGGGCAATTGAGAGGGGGAGGTAGGGAGAAAGGGGGAAAGGGAGAAGGGGAGCAGGGGGATTCTTAATGGCTCCCCTGCTCCTCTGCACCCCTGCTCCCCTTCAATGCTGATTAAGAGGCGTTCGCCGTGAAGTCGATAAACAGTTGGACCGCTTCATCGACGTTGGCCACGCTCGGCACGCTGGGGATTTGCAGGCCGAAGTCGGCGCGGTTAACCACGGCTGTTGCCGAACCGGTGATCTGCGTATCCGACACAGCCGTGGCCTCTACCGCAAAGGTCGCCGGCAGGGTGACGTCGCGGATCGTCAGGTCGCCGACCAGCGTGAAGCTGACCGTCTCACNAATGGCGNCGCTGGCGGGCAGCCCCTCAATTCCCGTCGGAGTGAAGGTGATGAACTCGTAATCGCCCGTATCCAGAATCTCGTTCTGGATGGCGCGATTGCGAAAGTTGTTATCGGTCACGAGGGTGCGGGCGTTGATCTGGATGACGCCCACCTGCGTCTGGCTCAGATCGCCCAGGTTGAGGGACAACTGCCCCGCGACCTGGTCGGTGATGCCGACGACGGTTGTGCGCACGCCGCGCAAATCTTCATCCAGCTGGAATCGAACCTGGGACGCGGCTGAGTCAATGGTGTAGACCTTCGCCTCGCCGGCCGGGGCTTCGACGGGGGCCTCCGTCGGCGCGGCCGGTTCGTCCGTCGGTTCGGGGGNGGCGGTCGCCTCGGCCGCTTGCTCGGTGGTTGGCGCGGGCTCAAGCGCCGGCTCGGTGGAAGGGGCGCTTTCAGTGGCCACGACCCCGGCCGATTGCGTCTCCAGCGGGATCGCCTCAATCGTCCCGCTGGCCGCTTCCGGCTCCTGCAACACGCCGCAGCCCGCCAACGCGAACACGGCCATTATCGACACCAACAGATAAGCAGTTAATTTCTTCATTCATCTCCTCGGTTTGAATGTGGGGCAAGACGCCCGCGAATTAGTGCGAGACTCTGCCACCTCAAGATGAGTGCAGGCTGAGTCTGGCATGGCTAACGCATTAATGTTTTGAGCCATGCCCAGACATGGCGGGTGGGCGAGTAATGCCTCGGTTGAGCAAGCAGGTTCATCGCCCACCTGTCAGGTCGTTGCACCTGATAAAAGTTAGCGAACCTATCGAATGACCACTTAATTGGAATNAGCCGTTCCGGCAATCGGCAGGGCAACCGTGAATTGCGCGCCGCCAGCCACATTCTCGGCGATGATGCGGCCGTCGTGGGCGCTCACCAGCGATCGGGCGATGGCCAGCCCCAGCCCCGACGCGCCGTCCGACGCGCGCGCCTTGTCGCCGCGGTAGAAGCGGTCGAAGATGTGGGGCAGGTCTTCCTCGGGAATGCCGGGGCCGGTGTCNCGNACGCGCAACTGGATATATCCGTTCTCCGTCGTGGATGNNAGGANTATNTTGCCGCCGTCGGGCGTGTGGCGCAGCGCGTTTCCGACCAGGTTGCCCAGCACCTGCAGNATGCGGTCGGGGTCTACCGCGATCGGCGGCGCGTCGGCCGCCTCGACGGACAGCGTGATCCCCCGCGCTTCGGCCGCGGGCAGGTAGGCCAGCGCCGTGTGCTCCAGCAGGGCGCGCGGCTCCACCGGACGGCGCACCAGCGACAACTGCCCNGCGTCGGCCAGCGAGAGCGTGCGCAGNTCTTCAATCAGCCGGTTNAGCTGTTGCGCCTGCCGGTGCATCGCTTCNTANGTTTCCGGCGTGCCGGGCAGCTTGCCGTCGGCCAGCGCCTCGGAGTAGCCGAGAATGACGCTGAGCGGCGTGCGCAGGTCATGGGCGATGTCGGCCGTCATCTGGCGGCGCAATTGATTGGAATGGGCCAGGTCGGCGCTCATCTGGTTGAACGACNGCGCCAGCGCGCCGATCTCGTCTCGCGTGCGCACCGGAACCTGGTGGCCGAGGTCACCGCCGGACAGTACTTTCGTGGCCGCGGTCAATTCCTGCACNGGATGGGAGATAGTTCGGGCCAGGAACGCGCCCAGNAGCAAAGCCAGCANGGCCGCCGCGCCCGCGCTCCANNGNATNGCCCGGTCGACTCNGGCCAGGAATTTGGCCTCGGGGGACTCGCGACTGTCGCCTACGTTGTCCCGTTCGTCAAACCGGAGATAACCGACNACCTCGCCGTCTANNTCGACGGGNANCTGGNNANCGTCTGTGGAATTCGCCCCACTGGCGCCAANGGCGGTCCCGGGGATATTGCTGAACACGACTCTCCCCGTCGCGTCCGTCAGGGATATCGGTGGCATCATCATGTCCCCGCTCGCTGCGCTNCCCGGGCCGCGNCGGCGGCGCAGCGAACCCTGGAATCCGTCCCAGTTGCCGTTTCGGCTGTAGTAGTCCNTCGCCTCTTCCAGCACGTCATACTGGTAGCGGTCNANGACGAACCGGTNNAACTCCTGGCGGGTCATGCGGCCGACGAAAGCCGCCACCAGCACCACCCCGGTCAGGCCGACGATCAGAAAGGCAAGCGTGAGTTTCAATGACAGGGAGCGCATGGGTCTCAGGCCGGCACTGGATCGGCCGTCAGCCGGTAGCCAATGCCGTATACGGTCACGATATAGCGGGGATTGCGCGGGTCGGGCTCGATCTTGGTGCGCAAATTGCGTATGTGGACGTCGATCGTGCGCTCATAGCCCTCATAGGCGTCGCCTTGCAGCTTGTCGAGCAGCTCCAGTCGCGAGAACACCCGCCCCGGCGCGGAGAGGAAGGTGGCCAGCAAGTCGAACTCGGAGGGTGTCAGGTCAACGGATGTCTGGCCCACAGTGACCTCGCGCCGGTCGCGGTCGAGTGTCAGATCGCCGGCGCGCAATGGCGTCGAGGCGACATTCCCACTGGCTTTGTCGGCCCGCCGCAGCACGGCGCGCACCCGCGCGGCCAGCTCGCGCATGCTGAATGGCTTGGTCAGGTAATCGTCAGCCCCCAGCTCCAGCCCCAGCACCCTGTCGCTTTCCTCGACTTTGGCCGTCAGAATGATGATCGGCGCGTCCCCTTCGCGGGCGTAGGCGTTCATAAATTCCAGGCCGCTCAGCTCGGGCATCATGAGGTCGAGGATGATCAGGTCCGGCCGCTCCTGGCGGGCCACAAACAACGCTTCTCGCCCGTTGGCAGCCGTCACCACGCGGAATCCCTCCTGCGTCAGGTAGCTCCTGACCAGCGACCGCAGGCTCTCCATGTCATCCACCACCAGAACTGTCTTGCTCANTACAGCACCCTGACTTCACGCGAACCCGATCATTAAGCCTAACCCGTAAAAATTATACTCGTCTTCTATGCTGGAGCGTCGTTGACAACCGGCTTCCTTATGACAGGAGCGCAGACGGGCTGCGCTCCTGTTCATCAACTACCGCCGTCCTAAGCAGATCATGCGTCGAAACTCGTATCCGTCGTCTCCGGCTCGGCCGTGTCAGGCGTCGAATCGGGTGTCAATGGCATCCCGAACCCGTGATGGCCGCGACCACCGCGACCGCCATGATGTCCGCCCCGGCCGCCATGACCAAACAAGCCGAGTTCACCATTGGCCAGGATTTCATCCGCCTGGGCCTGGGTGATCACGCCGTCGGTCACCGCCTGCTGCACGGCCGCCTCATAGGCTGCCTGAGCTTTGGCTTGCAACGTAGCCGCGTCAAGCCCCTTTTCTTCCATCAACTCGCTGAGCGTCTGGCCCTCGGCCAGGGCAGCGTCCAGTTCATCGGTCGTCATGCCCAAAGCCGTCGCCAGGATCGCCTGCCGGTCGATATAGGTCTTCAGCGCGCGAGTGGCCAGAATCTGGTCCGCTTGCTCCTGCGTAATCTCGCCCGCAGCCACGGCATCGGCCACCGAGGCGGCGTATGCCCGTTCCTGGGCATCCTCCAGCTCATCAACGGTAATCCCTAGCGCCTCGGCCAGATAGGTCAGCCAGTCGCCGTCGCCCGATGAGCGGCCGAAGCCATCCCATCGACCCATCCCATGCCCGCGCAGAAAGTCGCGCGACTCAGGCACCGTCGCCTCCTCTTGCGTCGGGGCGTCGGGC
>JAACJX010000359.1 GCA_014237545.1 Ardenticatenia bacterium
CGTACATGTAGCTCCAATTACTGCATCATAAGGTAAATGTAGCTACAGGATACCTATCCCCAGCCGGGAAGATACTACCAAAAAGGTGTAATTGCGTTTCATTTAATAAATGGGAACCCCAACGGGTTGGACATCGCCTCCAGGCCATGCGCGGCAGGAATGCCAGGCATAAATCGAGCGCTCATTGTCAATGAACAGGAAGTCGCTATAGTTCGTTTGATTCTTGACGTATTTCTGAATCGACGTATGGGCACGTTAACGGTCGCCCAATACTCATCCGAAACAACCGGAACGCTAATAATCGCGCGGGAGCGAACCGTTTCATGGCCGGTGGCCATGCTGGTTGCTCCTCGACGGCGGCAACGTCCGTACCTGATCGCTCCAAAGATTCATGCGCATACTCATGCTCTCCAAGGCCCTTCTGGTGGGGGCCTATCAGACCAAGCTGGAAGCCATCGCCCGCCACCCGGACGTGGAACTGATCGCCATCGTGCCGCCCAGTTGGGACGACCCCCGCGGGCCGGTGGCCTTCGAGCGCCGCTTCACGGAAGGATACGAGCTCCTGGTCGATCCGGTTCGCTTCAACGGCCGTTACCATACCTACTACTTCCCCGATTTACCGCGCCGCCTGACCCAGTTCCGGCCCGACGTCGTCCACATCGATGAGGAGCCTTACAACGTGGCCACGTGGCTGGCCATGCGCCAATCGAATAAGGCCGGCGCGCGGACGTTGTTCTTCACCTGGCAAAACCTTAACCGCCGCTACCCGCCGCCCTTCAGCTGGATCGAGCGACAAGTGCTGGACGGGGTCGATTACGCCATCATGGGCAACGAGGCGGCCGTGGGTGTCTTCCGGGCCAAGGGCTATCGCGGGCCGCATCGGGTCATCCCCCAGTTCGGCGTCGACCCGGAGATGTTTTCCCCGCCCGCGACGCGCGATCCCGGCCGTGCCTTCATCATGGGCTCGGCCAACCGGCGGCTCGTGCCGGAGAAGGGGGTCGATCTGCTCCTGAGGGCGGCGGCCGGCCTCCCCGGCGTGTGGCGGCTTCACATCGCGGGCGACGGGCCGGCGCTGCCCGAGCTGCGGCGTCTGGCCGCCGACCTGGGCATCGCCGCCCGCGTCCACTTCGACGGCCCGCTCCCCTCGGACCAGGTGGCGCCCTACTTGCGCAATCTTGACGCGCTGGTGCTCACCTCGCGCACGCTGCCCAACTGGAAGGAGCAGTTCGGCCGCGTGCTGGTCGAGGCGATGGCCTGCGGCGTGCCGGTAGTCGGGTCGCGCTCGGGAGAGATTCCCAACGTCATCGGCGACGCGGGCCTTATTGTTCCTGAAGAGGATATAGACGCCCTTCGGACAGGGCTGCTACAATTAATGCAGGATGACGCGTTNCGCCTGGAATTGGGGCGGCGCGGCCGCCAGCGAGTGATGGAGCGATTCACCCAGGCGCAAATCGCCGCCGATACCGTGGATGTCTATCGCCGCATGCTGGCTCGTGATTGACAAAGACCTGACAGGTGGACGATGGNGACNTGGCATTGGCAAACAGACTCGTTGCCCAGCTGCCAGGTCTTGACCGTATTAATGAACATGTATTTATGAGTGAATCGACAAATCCGGTCGATGACACTGGCGAAACAATGACAATTGAACAACCTAGCAACAATCGCCAGCCGCGCCTGGGNGTCAGGCTTTTTGGCCTGGCGCTCATCATCTTCTCCATAGTCGTGGCCACCTACCTTGTGGTNGCCTATTTCGCCTTCGAGAGCGGCCGGGCATTGCGGGTGGAGCAGGAGTCGACAGCGCGGGCCGATCAGATAACNCACCAAATTNNTCTGGCGCGNGAAGATCTGGGCCAGGGNTCCGATAACTTGGCCCTCACCCGTCTGGAATGGGTGCTCNCCCAGGACCCGGCCAANGCGGAAGCGGTCGCTCTGCGCGATCAGATCGCCGCCGCCGCGGCCGAGCCTACNCCCGCCGCGACCGAAGAGCCTGTCGTNGCCGAACCCGAATCCATACCNGTCGAAGNGCTGGCCGATGAGGATGCCCTGCCCGAATTGAGGNCCATTCGCCGCCTGGTNGCCGGCGAGCAGTGGGAGGACGCGCTGTCGGCCTTGNTGGCCTTTCGCCAGCANTATCCGGATTACGAGCGCGNCGAGACTGACCAGNTGCTGTATGACACCTACGTTGCCCTGGGGCTGGAATATGTGAACAGCGACAAGATCGAGTTGGGCCTGAACTACTTTTCGCAAGCCGAGCGACTGGGCAACCTGCCGCAAGAGGCGCTCGACTACCGCGTCTGGGCCGACCTTTACTTCGAAGGCATCGCTTACTCGGGCGTCAATTGGGATATCGCCGCCGGCTACTGGCGCGATCTGTGCGCCGCCGCGCCGTTCTTCAAGAACTCTTGCGAGCGGCTNGACGAGGCCCTGGAGGGNTATGGCGATCAACTGGCGTATCTGATGGACTGGTGTCCGGCCATNTCCGTCTATCAGGAGGCGTGGAACCGGCGGCCGAGCGAGATGCTGGAGAGCAAGATCTANCAGGCGCGCGAGGGCTGCGCCATGGCGACCCCCATCACCAGCACCGTNCCCCTGACCGGCACCGCGCCCATTACCGACACGCCGCCGGTGGAGCCGGGAGGCTAGGCGCATGGCCGAACGTGGCGAACCCCTTAGCGACCGCGAACTCGACGTCCTGCAGCGTCTGGCGGCGGGGGAATCCAACAAGGCGATTGCCGACGGGCTGTCGATCAGCCCGCACACGGTCAAGACCCATTTGCGCAACATCTTCATCAAGCTGGATGTCTCGACGCGCACCGAGGCGATGACGGTCGCCATTCAGCAAGGGGTGCTGAGCGTGGCCGGCGCGGATGGTGTCCAGGTGGCCGACGGCCAGCTGGCTCCCCCGGGCGATGCGGATTACGAGGATGAATGGCCGGATGATGCGCAGCCAATCTCCCCGGACACCCCGCGGGTATCGCCCGACGGGCTTGCCTTACCCGACGCGGCCCCCGTCGTTTCCCATCGCTGGCGCAATTTAAGTCTGGCGCTGCTGTTCCTGTTGGCCCTGACCGCCGGTATCTTCGCCTACGTCCAGTGGCGAGGCGGTGGTNTGCTTTCCACGACAACCGAACTCTANGTCGAACAGCCGCTNGGCGAGACACGCTGGCTGAGCAGCCGGCCGCTGCCGGAACCACGGGCCGGGCGCGCCGCGGCGGCCGTGGGCCTTGAGGTCTANCTGATCGGCGGCGAGACNGAGTCGGGCATAACCGGCGACACGANGGTGTTCAATACCCTGGATCGCGCCNGGCGGNGCGCGGCCTCCAAGCCAACCCCGGTGACGGCCGTCACGGCAGCCGACCTGTTCGGCGAGATTTACGTGCCGGGCGGCCTGCGNGAAGACGGGCAGCCCACGGCCGTTNTCGAGGCCTATAGCCCATCGCAAAACGCCTGGCGGCGGGCGGCGCCGCTGCCGCGCCCGGTGGCCGGCGCGGTCACTGTGGCTGATGGCGGCTTTCTGTACGTCATCGGCGGCTATGACGAGAGCGGCCCCTTGTCAACCGCCTACGTGTACGATCCCGCGGCGGACAGCTGGCGGCCAATCGCGCCGCTGCCGGAGCCGCGGGCCGACGCGGCCGGTGGCGCGTTGATCGGCCAGCTCTACGTGGTCGGCGGCCGGGATGGCGCGGGGGCCACGGACGCNTGCGCCATCTACGATCCGGCGGTCGATGCCTGGGACGAATGCCCGCCCATGTTGCAACCGCGCGCCAACGCGGGGGCGACGGTGTTGCTCAACAAGCTCTACATCATCGGCGGCGCGGCCGCGNCCGACTCGGCCGAGCCGGCCTTTGGCGAAGTCTACGACCCCAACNGCCGGGCCTGGACGGTCCTTAATATGCCGCCCGACGTTGTCGAGTGGGCGGAGCCGGGCGTGACCCACGTAGAGACCCGCATCTACGCGCTGGGCGGCCGGCGCGACGACNTATTGAGCGACGGNACGCTGGTTTATTCGCCTCTTGTTTTCCAGACCTTCATCCCCGCGGCTCCCTCGGGCGGGGACGAGTGATCTTGGANCGCGGGTAANGCAATTTGCCAAATCGCCTCTACAAACGGAATTTGGCCCCGACAGAAAGAACGAACGGGTTCTCGATTTTCGATACCTTATCAGTTACAATATCGACATAATGCGCGCGGCTTACGATGAGGATGACCAGCTCGATCGACCGGTGATGCGGTTTATCCGCCGCAACCTGGCGCTTCTCGCCTTCCTGGCGCTGTCATCGGCGGCGATGCTGGCCGCTTACTTTTATTTCAGCCCCGTCAGTGGCGTGGCCGAAGTGGTCGCGGCCGGAAGTTCGGCCGAGACGCTGTCGGCGCGCTTCGCCAAGCCCGTGCCGCCCAAGCCGGTCGTCGGNCGGGTGGCGCAAAGCCCCGGCCCCATTCGAATCGGCATCATCGCCGGCCACAAGGGGAATGATTCCGGCGCGGTCTGCGCCGACGGGCTGACCGAGGTCGAGGTCAACGAGAATATCGCCGTGCGCGTGGTGTCGGCGCTGCAGGCCCGCGGCATCGCCGCCGACNTGCTGACCGAATTCGATCCCCGCCTCGATGGGTATGTCGGNACGGCGCTGGTGTCNGTCCACGCCGACTCATGCGACTNCATCAACGATCTGGCCACGGGTTTCAAGATATCCGGCTCCAGCTTCACCGATTCATCATCNCTCTCCATCTGCGTTGAGGAGGCTTACCGTCAGGCCACTCAATTGAGCTATCACGCCAACACCATCACCCGTGACATGACGGATTATCAGGCATTCCGCCGCATCTCAACCGGTGTGCCGGCCATTATCATCGAGGTCGGCTTTATGAATCTTGACCGGGAATTACTGACCCGGCAACCCGATACCGTGGCCGGCGGCATCACCGACGGGCTGTGGTGTTACCTCGATCAGATTCGGGGCGGCGTGTCCTACGCGCCGCCGGCCGCCGCGCCACCGGGCGGCGGCTAATCAGTACCGGCGCCAACAGGCACCGCCAGGCTTGTGACGCATGACGAACCAATCNCCTTCCATCGACAAACTCATCAACGATGCCCGTCAGGCCATCGAGGCCGAGCGGCTTGATACGGCGCGGCCGATGCTCCGCGAGGCNGCGCGCCAGGCCCCNGANGACCCGCGGCCGTGGCTGTTGCTGGCCGGGGTNGCCGAAACGCCGCGCGAGCGCCGCGCATATCTGGCCCAGGCCCGGCGGCTGGANGAGGNGGCCGGGCGGCCTCAGGCTCGCCCCGCGCCGGTCTCGCCGGNCGCGGTCCGCCCCCGGCCCGCACCGCCGCCGGAACGCCGCCCGAAGCCGCCGCCGACGCCCGGCCAACTAATNCGCAAGGGGATGGCCATCGCCGCCGTCGTGCTGTTGCTGGCCCTGACGGCGGCGATCATCCATCCNGACGGCCGGACGGTTCTGGCTGATATGGTCGGCCGGGTGGCGCTCCTGACCGGCACGGGGCGCGGGGCGGGCGTGGCTGCTGTGCCCACCACCCAGGCTATGCCTACCGCGGCCGTTGTGGCCGATGCGCCCCCGGTCGCGACACCGACCGGCGAGCCGGTTGAGGTGATCGCGCCGTCGCCCACCAGCCCGCCCGCTTTCCCGACCAAGGGCGTGATGCCGGGCGGCGGGCCGCTGCCGA
Organism: Ardenticatenia bacterium; assembly: GCA_014237545.1. GTDB lineage: Bacteria > Chloroflexota > Anaerolineae > Promineifilales > Promineifilaceae > Promineifilum. Next base: position 5,684 of record JAACJX010000359.1, read on the forward strand.
CCTGGACGCCGACGTCGGAGCCGACGCCCACCCTGGCCCCGACGATGACGCCCAGCCCGACGCCCGAACCCAGCCCCACGCCGGAGCCGGTGCCNCTGTCAGTGGGCCAGCTTTCGCCGCGGCCGGCTGGCGTGGGCGAGGGCGAGCGGTGGATCGCCGTCAANCTGAGCACGCANACGNTGGTCGCNTACGAGGGGGACGTTCCCGTTTTCGAGACGCTTGTCTCCAGCGGCCTGCCGCAGTGGCCGACCGTCACCGGGCAATATCGNACCTACATGAAGTATGAGAGCCAGACGATGAACGGCTACCTGNTGGGCTACGACTATTACCTGCCGGACGTCCCCTACGTGATGTACTTCTATGAGGACTACGCCATCCACGGCACGTACTGGCACAGTAACTTNGGCACGCCGATGAGCCACGGCTGCGTCAACGTGAGCACGCCCGACGCCGGCTGGCTNTTCAACTGGGCGCCCGTCGGCACNGTTGTCAACGTGACGTATTGATCGCGCAGATGGGCAGACCTGGGTGTCTGCCCATCCTGGCTGCTCATCCGAAAAAGAGGGCAGACACACGTGCCTGCCCCTACTGCGGCGTAATCTGTGGATTTATCTTCGTGAGGGAGTCAGATGCCACTCAATATCATCGTAGGAGCGCAATGGGGCGACGAGGGCAAGGGCCATATCACCGATCGGCTGGCCCATGACGCGGCCGTGGTGGCCCGCTATAGCGGCGGCGACAACGCCGGCCACACCGTCACCATCGCCGGCGAGATCTTCAAGCTCCATTTGATCCCGTCCGGCATCATCCATCCCGGCGTGGTCTGCCTGATCGGCAACGGCACGGTGGTCAACCCGACCGTGCTGTTGCGCGAGATGGACGAACTGGCGGCGCGAGGCGTGAATGTGAGCCCGGCGCGGCTGAAGCTGAGCGGCGGCGCGCACCTGATCACCCCGGCCCATATCGCCATGGACCGCGCCCACGAGCGGGCGCGGGGCAAGGAAGCCATCGGCACGACGATGCGCGGCATCGGGCCGACCTACACCGACAAGGCGCGACGCGAAGGGCTCCGCGCGGAACTATTCGCCGATACCGACGAGTTGGCCGCGGCGCTGGCGGCCCACGTGGCGAGTAAAAACGAGGCGCTTGTCGGCGGCTACGGCGCGGAGCCGGTGGATGCCACGACGGTGATCGCCGAGTTGGTTGCCCATGCCCGCCGGCTGTCCCCCTATCTGGTGGATGGCCCGGTACTGGTGGACGAGGCGTTGCGGCAGGGTCAAATGGTGCTGGCCGAAGGCGCGCAGGGCACGCTGCTCGATATCGACCACGGGACATATCCGTTCGTCACCAGTTCCTCGCCGACGGCCGGCGGGGCCATGACCGGTCTGGGCGTCGGCCCGCGCATGGTTGACCGCGTCATCGGCGTGGCCAAGGCCTTCACGACGCGGGTCGGCGGCGGCCCGTTTCCGACCGAGCTAGACGGTCCGGCGGCC
>JAACJX010000074.1 GCA_014237545.1 Ardenticatenia bacterium
GGTATGCGCTTGACGACGCCGATAACGACCCCGCGGTCTTCATGATCTACTTTCTGGCCGCCATTCGCCGCGCCGCGCCCACGTTCGGCGTGGAACTGGGGGCCGCGCTGGAAGCCAGTCGCTCGTTGTCGGTTTTGGCCTTCGTTGAATCAGTCGTTGCCGAACTGAACCGGCTCGACCAGGACGTNGTCCTCGTCATCGAAGATTGCCACCTGATTCGCTCCGCCGACGTNNTGGCNNTCTTGCGCGAACTGATGCGCCATCCCCATCCNCTGCTNCATNTGGTGNTGCTCTCGCGCCACGATCTGCCGCTGCCCCTCAGCAATTGGCGAGCCCGCAANCTGATGATCGAAGTGCGCGCGGCCGATTTACGTTTCAGCCTGGAGGAGACAAGCCGCTTTCTGCGGCAAGCCCTGGGCGATGCGCTGGATGATGAGATGATCGCCCGCCTGCATCAGAATACCGAGGGCTGGATCGCNGGGTTNCGCNTGGCGCTGCTNTCNCTGATGCAGGTNGGAGATGTCGGCGACCAGGTGCTCGAACTGAGCGCCCACAACCGCCACATCCTCGAATACCTCGCCGACCAGGTATTGAGCGGGCTGCGGGCCGAGCAACAAGCCTTTCTCATCCAGACGTCGATCCTCGAGCGCATGTCCGGCCCATTGTGCGAGGCGGTTGTTTGGCCCGACGGTTTAGNGGGCGATGGAGCGGCGCTGGACGCCCAGTCGATGCTGACCGATCTGTACCGGGACAATCTGTTCATCATCCCGCTCGACGCGGAGATGAGTTGGTTTCGCTACCATCACCTGCTGAGCGATTTCCTGAGAGGCAGCCTGTCGCGCCGCTATTCACAGGAAGCGATCGCCGGGCTCCACCTGCGGGCAGGGCGGTGGTTCGCCGCCGAAGGCCTGACGGAAGAGGCCCTACGCCACTTGCTGACTGCGGGCGCGACGGGCGAAGCGATCGATCTGTTCGCGCAAAAACGACACGACCTGTTCAATCGCGAGCAATGGGCGCGCCTGAGCGCCTGGTACAATCTGTTTCCCGCGCCGGTCGCCGATAACGCGCCTGATCTGATTTTGACCAAGGCCTGGTTCGCTCATGCGTCGCGCTTTGATATCGAAGAGATAGCTACGCTCTCTGAGCGCGTGGATAGGTTGCTGCGCCACTCCGACCTTGCTCCCGAGCGGGTGGAACTGTTGCGGGCGGAGGTCGATATCCTGCGCGGCATGCATCGCTATTATCAACTTGATTGGTCGACGTGCTACGAATATTGCCANCAAGGCCTGGCGATNTTGCCGACCTCGTACTATGGCGCGCGNAGCTTTGCNTGGATCTATGCGTCCGGCGCGCTGCAACTGGCCGGCGATATGGCCGGAGTGTCTGATATAGTTCGCCAGGGACGCCGCGAAGACGCGAACTTTCCCGACTACCCACGTACCCGGAACGCGGGTGCCGAAGGATATTTGTGCTGGATGGCCGGCGACTTGCCCGGCGTCGAACAGACCGGCAAATTCATACTGGCCACCGCGACGACCGGCGGACAATACAACTCCTTGAGCTGGGGCCACTACTTCATCGCCAGCGCTCAATATCACTGGAACAACCTGGAGCGGGCGGAGTACCACGCCCAGCAGATATTCGATAGTCGTCATGTAAACCATGCTATATCCAATATTTTCGCCGGCTACATCCTCAGCCTCACCCACCAGGCCGCGGGCCGGCCGGAAAAAGCGCGGGAACTGTTGGCCCGGACGGCCGAATTCGCCACCGACATTCGCAGCCAGCCCATGCAGTTTCTGGCCCAGGCGTTTGAGGCGGAGCTGGATATCCGCCAGGGACAGGCGGAAAACGCCGCCCGCTGGGCCAAACGGGCCCATCCGGCATTGCCAATGCGGGCCATGCCGTTCTTTTTCGCGCCGCAGTTGNTGATCCCCAAGGCGCTGNTGGCCGCNGGNGANCCGGACGACGAGGCNTTGTTGCGCGACTNNCTGCGCGAACTCCGCGCCCANGTNGAGACCATTCACAACACCCGCTTTCTGATCGAGGTGCTGGCGCTCGAGGCGCTGTTCCACGACGCCCNGGANGANGAACGCGAGGCGNTGGCGGCCCTGGAGCGATCTCTGACGCTGGCCCGGNCGTCGGGCTTCATTCGTCTCTACACTGACCTGGGGCCGGGGATGAAGGCGTTGCTCGGCCGCCTGCCTGCCCGTGGGGAGCTGGCGAGCTATATCGGGCGGATTGTCGACTCCTTCCCCAAGAGCAAGCCGGCCCCCAACGATGGCGGACTGGTCGAGCCGCTCACGATACGGGAGCATGAGATCCTGACGCTGCTGGCCAAGAGATTCAGCAACAAGGAGATCGCCGCCGAACTGGTCATTTCACCCATGACCGTCAAGCGTCACACGATCAACATCTACCAGAAGCTATACGTNCAGAGCCGCCGCGAGGCTGTCGAGGCCGCCCAGCGTCTGGGCATTATCGAATAGGCTCGCCGCCGGGCGTAACCTTACGCCATCTTTGGCGAGCGCCCCCACTGGCCCACTGCCGGAAACGCACCTAATCTGCACCATTTTGGTGCTTTTGCCGTCACCCCCCAACCCTTACCATACAGACCATCGGTTCCTTTCTACAGGCGAATCGTGGGGCTGCCCGCTGCGTGAAAGTTCGGTCCTTGTCGAACAATCAGCACCAGATGACACAGTTGCTACGATACTACCTCTGAAAAATCTGTGTGATCCGCGAAATCTGAGAATGCACTCTGCGTGAGTCGAGCGACATGGATAACGCCAATCTTCCCCTCATGGACGCGCCGGCCACTTACCGAATCCGGGTGCATGGTCGTCCGTCCCNCGACTGGATAGAGGCAATGCTGGGCGATGTCTTGATGACAAGCGAAGCGGCGGAGAACGACCACAGCACCACCATAACCGTAGAGATGGCGGACCAGGCGACCCTGTTGGGCTTCATCAACGCCCTCTATAACATGGGACACGCCGTTGTCTCGATGGAGCAAGTGACGCCCCATGCGCCCGATGAACCGGCTGTCGCGGCATAACGGGGTGTGCCGGAGCCGGAGCCTTGCGCCCCCGGATATCAACGAACATGTCTGACATCTCTAACCAACGACTCGGGTTCTACATCATCGTCGCGGCGGCCATCATCGTTCTCATCTGGGGCCTGCGCGGCCTGGCCGGAATCATCAACCCCATCCTGCTGGCAGCCGTGATCACTGTCACCCTGCTGCCCGTGCCGAATGCTTTGGGCAAGCGTGGCCTGAAAACCGGCCCCTCGCTGTTGCTGACTATCCTGCTGGTGGTGATCTTCATCGTCGGCTTCACCTGGCTCGTGCTGGCGTCTATCGGCAGCATGAATAATGAGCTGCCGGCCTACGCCACGAGCTTCGAGGCGCAACAACAGAGCGCCGAAACGGCCTCGTCAACCATCGAGCAGATAGCGGAGTCGGCCATGCGGACGGTGAACCGGCAGCAGTTCAACCAGGTATTCGCTGGGCTGCTGGCCGTGTTCGGCAGCCTGGTCAGCCAGATGTTCCTGACCCTGTTGATCTTCGTCTTCATGCTCTACACGGCCCTGTCACTGCCGAACCTGACCCGACTTGGCATCAACGCGGAGTCGGGCATGCTGAACGAGGCCATTGGGCTGACAAGTAACGTGCGTCGCTACATGGCCCTGACGGCCTTCGTGAACCTCCTGGTCGGGATCGGTGACGCCCTGCTCCTCTGGTATTTCGGCGTGCCCTATGCCTTGCTGTGGGGGCTCATCGCCTGGGTGTTGGGGTTCATCCCGGCCGTCGGCTTCTGGATCGCGCTGATACCGCCGGTGCTGCTGGCCTATGCCATGTTCGGCACCCAGACCGCCCTGATCATCTTCATCGGCTACGTCCTGATCAACGGCACCGCGGCCAACGTCATCTCGCCCCGCGTGCTGGGCAAGGGGCTGAGCATCTCACCGTTGATCGTCTTTGTGTCGGTCTTCATCTGGGGCTGGCTGCTGGGCGGCATCGGGGCCATCCTGGCCATCCCCCTGACCATGCTGCTCATCGCCATCCTGGGCGGCTTCCCGCACACGCAGTGGCTGGCTCGACTGATGAGCTACGTGCCCGGCAGCGAGAAGGAAGGCGACGCCGAGGCGATGGACCAGGCCAAGGGGTTCCTGTCCGGCCTCAGGCAGCGCATCCCCTCCCCCCGGTCCGGCGGCAGCGGCCATGACGCGGCCAAACCGGACGCGGCCGGCCAGGACCAGACGCCNGCCNCCTGANTTCACCGGCGGGGGNGTCCTCNGGTGNTGANTCGCCACCCNCGGNCACACCATCACCCACACCTCAATTACACCTTTTTGGTGATTACGCCGATTGCCGGAGACGCGTATGATGGTCACTGAATAAGCTCGCCGCCGGGGCGGCCGCACCGGCGGCCAACTTGCGGCGCGCCCATACTTTGGTAATGCGCGACGGCTTCAGTCAAGAGGTCGCCCGCTTTACAAGGGTCGGTTAACCCCTGACCCACCTGCCAGGCCGGCGATCGCGGTCGCGTCCCTCGATGAAGAACTCGCCGGCCTGGCGGGAGCACTCGAAAAAAGCATCCATTGCACTCCGGGCAAGGGACCCGGAATAACTCATCGATCGGGAGGCTACCATGTGTTGTTTTATCACGTTGTTCTTTCTCTTCGGACCTCGCCTGGCGGGCGTGTTCTGGTGGATCGCCCAGCCGCTGCGCTGGGTCAGTGAAGCCGGCGCATTCGACACATGGCTATGGCCGGCGCTGGGCTTGTTGGTCCTGCCCTTCACGACCCTGATGTACGTGGCCATTGCGCCGGGCGGCATCGCCGGGTGGGACTGGCTGTGGATGGGGCTGGGCGTGCTGGCGGATGTGGGCTCCTATGCCGGCGGCGGCTACGGCAATCGCCAGCGCATTCCGGGATATGGCAACACCACCCGCCCCCCTGTTTGATAATTTTGCCGACAGACAACATTGACATTGACATTCACATTCAAGGAGAAAACAAATGGCAACCTTAGCAGTACTCAAGTTCGAAACGCCTTCCGGCGCTCAGGAAACCTTGCAGGTCATCCAGCAACTGGGCAAACAGGAGCTGGTGACCTTGCAGGACGCGGCCATCGTCACCTGGCCGGAGGGCAAAAAGAAGCCCAAGACTGAACAACTGCACAGCCTGGGCGGTCTNGGCGCGCTGAACGGCGCTTTCTGGGGCTTCCTGTTCGGGCTAATCTTCTTCATCCCGATCCTGGGGATGGCCATCGGCGCGGCGATGGGCGCGTTGAGCGGCCGCTTTGCCGACATCGGCATCAGCGATGACTTCATCAAGCAGGTGCGGTCGGAAGTGACCCCCGGCACGTCGGCGCTGTTCCTNATGATCGCCCANTCGACNCCGGACAAGTTCCTCGAGGGGCTGAAGGCCGCGCCGAAGTTCGAGATCATCTCGACCAACCTGACAGGCGAGCAGGAAGAGCAACTTAAGGCCGCCTTCGCCGAGGAATAAACCGCGCGACAGGCCGCCGGTAGAAGGTTCACAAAGCCTCACCGGCATTCATCAGAGACAAGGCATCGATCGGCCGGGCTCAAACGAGTCCGGCCGATTCATTTATGNCCATCAGTGAAACCCCCCGCCGCGCCGCGCCTCAACATACCATTGCGAAAACCCACTACCTCAGGTAGCATTTNCTTGCGCTCTGCGCGCTGAGGTAACGGTATGAAATCATCCCCATCGATGGCGACGGTCCTGATCCTGATCATGCTGCTGATGGTCGTGGCCGCCGGCTTTGTGTTTCTCTTCCAGACTGAGCTGCGCTTTCGCGACCACCTGCGGGCGCTGACAGCCGAAAACGAGACGCTCCAGGCCTCGCAGGCCAGCCTGGANCTGGAGATCTCCGGCGCGGTGGCTACCCGCGACGCCCTGGCNGCCGATCTGGCCGCGGCTGAGGGCGACACTCGCCTGCTTGAGGGCCAACTCGTGGAGAGCCAGCAGACCGTCGACGACCTGACGGCCGAGGTCGCCACCCGCACGGTCGAGGTCGAGCAACTGACTGCCGATCTCGACGCCCTTGAGGGCGAACAACAGTCGCGGCCGCCCGTGGCCCGNATCATCACCCCCGAGGAGGACGACACCCTGCCCGTCGCCCGGCCGGTCGAGATCGTCCTCGTTGCCAGCGACACCGCCGGGCTGGCCAGCCTGACGCTCGACGTCAACGGCCGCCGCTTCACGACCTATACGCTTGACGGCGAAAAGCTCTACGCCCGCACGCTGGACTGGAACGCGCCGGACGAGGAAGGCGAGGTCGTTTTCACCGTCAGCGCGGTCAACATCAANAACGTGCGCAGCGCGCCGCANTCGGTCATCGTTACCCTGACCGACACCGAGGCCCGCAACGCGGCCATCCGCGCCGCGGTGGAATCCAACGTCAGCGAGTTGCGCGGCCTGGAACCGCTGACGCCCGTTGAGCCGGTCATCCTCAGCCGCGACGAACTGCGCGAGCGGCTGGAGAACGAATTCGCCGTGGAGACGACGCCCGAAGAGTCGCTGGCCGACGTATTGGAGCTGAGCGCGTTCGATTTCCTCGGCCGCGATTACGACCTATACACCGCCTTGCTGACNCTGCAAAGCGAGGGCATCCTCGGCTATTACGACCCGGAAAATGCCGAGTTTGTCGTTATCAATGACGGCGCTCTGCTCGACCCNGCGGCGCAGTGGACCCACNCCCACGAGTTCGTCCACGCGCTGCAGGACCAGCACTACGACCTGGGCGACCTGAACGATGAGTCGCTCGACTCCGAAGCGCGAGCCGCCATCCGCGCCCTGGCCGAGGGCGAGGCCGAGCTGGTGCAATACCTTTACCTGTTCGAGGGAGGTTACTTCACCGATAGCGAGGCCGAGGCGATCCTCAGCGATTCGACCCAGACCGACAGCGGCTTCCTGCGCGAGTTCCCGCCCGTGCTGGTCAACGACCTGGCCTTCCCCTATACCGACGGCGTGGAGTTCGTCATCGATCTCTATCGCGATGGCGGCTTCGCGGCTATCGACGCCGCCTGGGCCGACCCGCCGCGCTCCACCGAACACATCCTGCACCCCGACCGCTACCGCGCCGGCGACGAGCCGCAACGGGTGGCCCTGGCCCCGCTGACCGGCACGCTAGGCGTGGGGTGGGAGTTGCTCGACGAGGATATCCTGGGCGAGTTCTACCTGCGCCAATATTTGGACCAGCAGTTGACCGCGGCCGCGGTCAACCGGGCGGCGACGGGCTGGGGTGGCGACCGGTATGCCGTCTACTTTAATCCCGCCGAGAACGCGCTGGCGATGGCCCTGCGGCTAGTATGGGATACGCCGGAAGACGCCCTGGAATTTGCCGCGGCCTACCCCGACTATCCGGCCGCGCTCTATGATGCCGCGGTCGAGCCGCAGCCGGACGGCGCGCTGTGCTGGTCGGGCGAGGACACGATCTGCTTCCTGCAGGCCGAGGGCGAATCGCTCATCGCTCGCGGGCCGGACGCCGCCACGGCACTGGCCGTCCTGACGGCGATGGTGCCTGCACTCCCGTAAGAGGGAATNAACCGCAGATTACGCAGATTGGAGANCCTGCTCTGCGTAGATCCCTTCATCGCGTCATCCACGTCCCATTTACGTCTTTGTCCCTTTCTCCAGATTACAGTTATACTCCCAATCGTTATGATAATAATTCATAACGCCTGTTGAATGATGCCCACCAGAACACGTAGCGAATGACCGACCGCCATGCCGTCAAGCAAAAATCTGCGTAATCTGCGGATTATCTTCCTATGGACACGCTGATCGAAGCCCTACGCGAGGCCTTGCGCCTGCTGGTCGGTATGGACGCGGCCTTGCTGGAGGTTGTCGGCATGACGCTGCGCGTAACCGGCGGGGCGCTGGTGCTGGCGATGCTAATCGGGCTGCCCCTGGGCGCGGCGCTGGGCCTGCGCGACCGCGTCCCGGCCGGCGGCTGCGTGATGCCCATCATCTACACCGGCATGGGCCTGCCGCCTGTNGTCGTGGGGCTGTTTGTCTACCTGCTGCTGTCNAATCAGGGGCCGATGGGGTCGCTCGGCTGGCTGTTCACGCCTCGGGCGATGATCTTCGCCCAGACGATCATCGCCCTGCCGCTGATGGTCGGCCTGACGCTGACCGCCCTGCGCAGNCTGGACCCGGCGCTCAAGCTGCAAATCCGCTCTTTGGGGGCGACCCCGGCGCAACTGGCGCGGACGCTCATCCTCGAGGCGCGGCTGGGCGTGCTGGCGGCGGTCATCGCCGCGTTCGGCGGCATCATTTCCGAGGTCGGCGCGGTGATGCTCGTCGGCGGCAACATCGAGGGGCAGACCCGCGTCCTGACCACGGCCATCGTGCTGGAGACCCGCCGCGGCAACTTCGCCCTGGCTCTGGCGCTGGGGATCATCCTGCTAGCCCTGGCCTTCGCGGCCAATTACCTGTTTCATAGATTGAGTGACGAGTAAGGAGCTCCGAATCGCTATCGATTTCGCAATCACAATCGAAAAGATCGATAACGAAAGTGAGGTGACCCGGATTTAGTAGACACACAGAAAAGCAATCGGGATACTAACCGATAGAGGTGTGTCATGATGAACCGGAAACGAACAACATACAGCAAGGAGTTCAAACTGGAAGCCGTGCAACTGAGTTTGGAAGATG
>JAACJX010000563.1 GCA_014237545.1 Ardenticatenia bacterium
GACCAACTACCCCTACCGTTGGGCGCTGGGCAAGGGATCGGAACTGGAAGAGATCGACGGCCAACTCTACCTGATGCCCGGCAAACGAGCCCTCATCACTGGCGGCATTCGCGTCGTGGACGTGTTCGGCAACCGCAACCCTCAACCCCTGTGGGCCGGGTTGATCCATGAAGACGTGCAGATCACCGAGTTCAACAACCGCGTTGACCCGCAGGCTATCCTGGTCGACATCCCCGACCCCGCCAACCGCCCGGATTGCGAACCGCGCGAGATTCCCGTCCGTATCGCCGACCCGGCGACNAACTAGAGCGGTTGCNGCCCGCCGGCAAGCCCAGCNGCCAGAAGTTAACGCAAAGGACGCCAGGGGGGCAAGACGANAGANTNCAGGCGACGCGGATGTCAATTTTCATCCGAGCGCNCTGGTTGCTGGATACTGATTTGCNGACCTATTGACCNACTGTGGACGNGNNCCNCNTCCCCCTGCTCCCCTGCTCNNCATCTCCTCACCTTAATCTCCCCTGAAAGACATTGGAGACGCTNCGCCAAANGGGTTACACTAACGATGGTTGGTAGGAGCCGNCCGCGCTGGGCGGGCGTGGCGATCAGATGTCAAGCGTTGACAACCGGCAGGTGACTGGCGACACCGTCAGTCTTTTTTTGTCTATGAAGAGGATGTTGATCATNGGNGTATCGATTGGGNTACTGCAGCTGGGGCTGTTGTCGCTGGTTGCCTGCAATGGGCCGNCCGGCCAGACGCCNGCGNCTACCGGCNCNGCAAGTCCCACGCCGCCTGGCGAGNCGNCGGCCACTGTCGCCGCGCCGCCCCCCGCCGCCGTNACCCCCCGGCCGGCCGCGGCNGAGATATTNGCCGCGACGCCCGCNCCCCAGATCGACGCCACNCCAACCGCGACCCNGACCGCCATGCCGACGCCGACACCNTTGCCTCTCGGTGATGCCGGCCGGCCGATNCAGTTGTTGTTTCCGCCCGTGGCCGCCGGCGCGGTGATCGNCCAACGCGCCGAGCCGTTGGCCGAGGCGCTGCGCGCCGCCACCGGCGCGGAATTTGCCGTCGGTGTGGTCGANAGCGAGGCGGCNCTGGTGGAGNTGCTCTGCGCCGCGCCGGAGGACGTTATCGGCTTCGTTTCCGCCGCGGCCTATACGGTGGCGCATGACNAATGCGACGCGCAAGCNGGGCTGGTGGCCGTGCGCGACGATGGCCTGACATGGCAAATGGGCATGCTGGCCATTCGCCCCGGCGGCGCGGCCGGTCTGGCCGACTTGGACGGCAAGCGCTGGGCNGTGGCCGACCCGCACAGCCTGCCCAACTACCTNTATTTCTTGGCCCANATGACCGCGGCCGGNATCGAGCCGGGCGANGTCGTGAACNCGCCNGAAGAGACCTCGGCGCTGCTGTCGCTCCTCAACGAGGAGGCGGACTTCTCGACGGCGAGCTACGTCCCGCCAATCATGCCCAGCGGGCGCGAATGGATCGTCGGCGAGACCGAGCCGGAAGAGTGGCGCCTGCTCGGCATCCCGCCGTCGCGCAGCCCCATCGGCTACGTGATCGTCGCCGGAGAACCGGAATTTGGCGGCTACCGGATCCGCGACGCGCGCGCCCGCATGTTTGATACGACACCGGAGATATTCAACACGACCCGCATCCTGGCCCTGAGCGAGCCGATTCCCAACGATACGATCGTGTTCGGGGCCGATTTNCCGCCCGATATTGCCCGGCAAACGCTGGCCACGATGGCCGAGTTTGCCGCGTCCGATGCTTGTGGTATGTCCATATGTTCAGCCGACCTGTTCGGCTGGACTGGCCTCGCACCGGCCGATGATGCCGCCTATGACCCGATTCGCACTATCAAAGACACTTTGGAATTGGAAGCTGCCGACCTATACGCAGAACTGGACTGAGATGATAGACGTCGCCATTATCATCGTTAGCTGGAATGTTCGGAATTACTTGTCCGACTGTTTGCGTTCCGTCGCGGCCGATCTGCGCGCCTCTCGCTTGCGGGGTGAGATTTGGGTCGTAGACAATGCCTCGACGGATGGCACGGTCGCGCTCCTCGAAGACTTGTTCCCACAGGTCCATGTGATCGCCAACCAGGAGAACGCCGGCTTCGGCGCGGCCAACAACCAGGGCATGCGCGCGGCGGCCGCCCATCGCCCGCGCTACTATTTCTTCCTCAACCCCGACACGCTGGTGCGGCCCGGGGCCATCGGTCGCCTGGTTAAGTGCCTCGACGAGCGCCCCAAGGGCGGCATGGCCAGCGCCCGGCTGACCTATGGCGATGGCCGCTTCCAGCACAGCGCATTTTTCTTCCCCGGCCTGGGCCAACTGGTGTTCGACCTGTACCAGATGCCGCCGCGCCTCTATGAGAGCCGCCTCAATGGGCGCTATCCGCGCCGCTACTACCGTACCGACCGCGAGCCTTTCGCCATCGATCACCCGCTGGGGGCGACGATGCTGGTGCGGGCCGACGTGGCCGAATCGACCCAGGGGTTCGACGAATCGTTCCACATGTACTGCGAGGAGATCGACTGGAGCTGGCGCGTGCGCGAATCGGGCTGGGAGATCTACGCCGTGCCCGCGGCCGAAATCGTCCACTACAGCGGCGAGAGCACCCGCCAGATTCCGGCNCAGTCGATGATCAACCTGTGGGANAGCCGGGCGCGCCTCTATCGNAAGCACCACGGCCGCTTCCGGCAGGCCCTGGCCAGCTGGCTAGTGCGCTCTGGGATGGCCAAGCGCGCGCGTCGCGCCAACGACCCGGACATGCGGGCNGCCTACGAGCATATCGCCAACATCTGGTCGAAGAACGGTAAAGTGTCCTAAACGTCGGGCGCAAAACAAAGATATGAAAAGGCGGATTGGGCTGTTGGCTCAATCCGCCTTTTTGTTAGTCATCTCGCCTTGCTTCAACTATTGAACGAGGCGCTCGATGGTGGCACTNGACCACAAGCTTTCGAGCCAGGCATCGAACGTCGCCTGCAGCAGGCCGTAGCGGTCGTCGGCGGTCAACTCGCGATTGGGATCGCGCTCCGTCACCTTGATAATATAGTAAGTCGTTTTGCCTTCCGCGTCCGTGACGGCGATCAGGTCGCTGATCTCGCCGGGCTGAAGGGCGAAGGCGGCCGCCTCCACCTCGGGCACCAGCAGGCTACCCACCTTGAAAAAGCCCAAGTCGCCGCCGTTGACGCCAGTCACGCGGTCGACCGAGTTTTGCTCGGCCAGGAAGGCGAAGTCATCCCCGGCCCGCGCCCGCTCCAGCACCGACTGGGCCAGCGCGCCGTCGTCCATCTGGATGTAGCTGGCGCGAACGTGCTCCATCGTGGTCGGCACGTCGGTCGTCACCCGGGCGATCATCTCGCCGGTGGCGATCTCGGCCTCCAGCGTCTCGCGGAACTCTTCTTCCGTCCAGCCGTTCGTTTGCAGGAAGGCCTGGAACGCGGCCTCGTCGGCGGCGCGCAGCTCGGACAGGCGCTGGTCAACCATTTCCGGGGTCACCACGACCCCCGCGGCCTCGGCCGCCTGCATGATNAGCCGTCGCTCGATNAGCGCGTTGAGCACCTGCTCGCGAATGTCGGCCGCCTCGCCGCCCGCGGCCGACTGCTGTGCCTCATAACGGGCCAGCTCCGCCTCGAAGTCGGACAAGAAGATTTGCTCGCCGTTGACGAGCGCCGCTAGTGGTTCTGTGGGCGTCGGCGTGGGTGGGACGGGGGTGTTCGTGGCGGCGACTGCCGGCGGGAGCGTGGCCGATCCCGCCGAATCGCCCGGCGTGGTGGCCGTGGGCAAAATTGTCGTCGATGATCCTGCCTCGCGGCAGGCAACTGACAGCAGCAGAAGGATGAGCGCCAGTAGCGCCAGTTTTCGTTGATTCATAGCGATAATTATAGCGTAGCCCCGGCTCTTGGCCGATGTCTGGCGGCGCGGCGCGGGGTTTCTAAGCGGCTTCCTCGAAACAGCACCTCGTCATTTCNTAAACGACAGCGCCGCGCTTGATGACCGTCTGGACCAGATTCGTGCCGTAGCGATAGCCAACCTGCCGATAATCGGCGACATCCAGGATGAGGATATCGGCCTGATAGCCGGGCATCAGGCTGCCGACTTCGTGGCCGCGGCCAATGGCAAAGGCGGCGTTGAGCGTGGCGGCGGCGATGGCCTGCGCCTGCGTCAGNCCCATGTAGCGGCAGGCCAGGGCGATGACCATCTGCATCGACTCGCACCACGTCGTGCCGGGGTTCAAGTCGGTGGCCAGCGCCAGCGCGCCGCCGGCGGCCAGGATCGCCTTGGCGGGGGTGTACTCTGTGTGGGCCAGCCCGAATGGCGTGCCGGGCAGGCCGACGGCCACCGTGTCGCCGCGGCCCAGTGCGGCGATATCGGCTTCAGGGGTCATCACCAGATGGTCAGCCGACGTCGCCCCCATCTCCACNGCCAGCTTCGTGCCGCCCAACCCGACGAATTCGTCNGCGTGGACCTTGAGNCGGTAGCCCANNGCCGCGGCCGCGGTCAGGATGCGGCGCGTCTGGTCCAGGTCAAACACGCCGTCTTCGCAGAACACGTCGCAGAACATGGGAATGCCCCGCTCGCGCATCCAGGCGGCCCCGGCGGGCAGCATCTCTTCAAGAATGAGTCCCACGTAGCCCTCGGTGTCGCCGCGGTACTCTTCCGGCACGGCGTGCGCCGGCAGGAAAGTGGCCGCCAATTCGATGGGCTGGACCGCGGCTAGCGCGGCGATGGCGTCGAGTTGCTTAATCTCGGTCGCCGTGTCCAGCCCGTAGCCGGTCTTGGCCTCGGCGCTGGTCGTGCCGTGGCGCAGCATGCGCGCCAGACGCGGCAGATTGTCGGCCACGAGTTCGTCGACNCTGGCTTGCCGCGTGTTGCGCACGGTGGACATGATGCCGCCCCCGGCGTTCATGATCTCCATGTAAGTGGCCCCGGCCAGCCGTTGCTCGAATTCCCCGGCGCGATCGCCCACCCAGGGCAGGTGGGTGTGGGGATCGACGAAGCCGGGCAAGACGCAACGGCCGCCGGCGTCGATCTCGCTCTCGGCCCGGAAGCGGGCGCGCAAATCGGCCGACGGGCCGATGGCGACGACGCGGCCGTCGCGGGCGGCCATAGCCCCGTTGGCGATGANNCCCAGGTCGCCCAGCGCCGCGCCGCGCTGCGGGCCGCCGTNGTGGGCCGGAACGACGCATAGTTGCCCGGCCGAATGAATCAATAAATCAACGTATTCACTCATGAGTGANCTCCTTGCCCTCGTGCAGCCAGCGGGCCAGCACCAGCACGGCGAGCAGCATCATGACGGCCGAGATGGCGCTGTTCCCGGCCACGCCCGCCAGGTCCCAGACGTATGGTCCGATGAGGGAGCCGACGGTGCGCCCGGCGGCCATCGCCCCCAGGCTCATGGACATGACGACNGCGCGCTCGCTCGGCACCAGTTCGGTCAACAGCGGGATCGCGCCGACGACGGCGATCTCGAACGTAAAGAACAGGCCGATCAACACCGCCATCGCCGTTACCAGCGAGCCGGTGCTGAAGGGAATGATGAGGAAGATGGCGGCATTGAGCAGGCCGCACAGGATGACGACCGGCCGCTTGCCGAAGCGATCCACCGACCAGCCCGCGGTCGCCTCGCCGCCCAATTCGGCCAGCCCGATGAGTGTGGTGGCGAAGCCGAGGCTGGTCAGGCTGAGGCTGAAGGTGCTTTCCATCCAGTCGCCGTAGACGATGAACAGGGTTTCCTGGGCCACGAGCGTCAGCATCATGTAGAGCGCCGCGGCCCAGATGACCGGATGCCGCCGCAGCGTCCGCCAGGTGTAGCTTGCGCCGACAGGCCGGCGCTGCCCCTTGCGGGCCGGCGGCAGCGCGCGCCACAACATGGCCGCCGCTGCCAGACCGCCGATGCCCAGCCACAGGAACGGCGCGGGCCAGCCCTGGTTGGCGATNAGCCANCCGGTCAGCGGCGCGCCGATGAGAAAGGCGCCGCTCCAGGCNAACTCNGTGACGGAGAGCGCCTTGCCGCGCTGGTGATAGGGCACGGCGTCGCCCAGGTAGGATTGCATCGCCGGGTCGTAGATAACCTTGAGGACGCCGGCNACGATGATGGCGATCCCCAGTGTCCAGACGGCCGGGACGCCCACTACCAGCAGCGAGGCAACGCCAAAGATGAACAGGGCGGCCGTCATGACCACCCGGCGGCCGTAACGCTCCGGCAGCGGCGCGAATAGCGGGCTGAACAGGCCCAGCAGGTTGCGCAGGGAGATGATGAAGTAAATAGTCTCGATGGGCACGCCCAGGCCGCGGGCGAAAGCCGGGGCGAACGGGTAGACGACGCGCAGGAGCGTGTTCTGAAGGAAGCGGGCGAAGGTCAGCACGCCCAACTGGATGAGCCGCCGCGCGTCCCAGCCCCATGCCGCGGCGGCTGTCGNGTTCTCCTGTGGTTGGGCCATATGCCTGGGAGTGTAGCCGAAGCGCGGGTGAGTCACAACGATTAACAGGCGCNGCCGTCTGTACATTCGCCCGCGCAGTGCTACAATCCGCCCTATGTCACCAAACTCCGCCGGGGGCGCCGAGTCCGGCGACGCGCCGCCGCCCGAACAAANAATCTCGCCCGCGACCGCTCGTAACCGGGCTCTGGTCGCCATCTTTGTGCCGCTGCTGGCCGCCTTGCTGGTCGGCGTTATCAGCGGCGCCCTGTTCTCATTGACGGCCGATGGCACGATCAACGCCGCGCCTATATTCGCCACCCTGGGCATAACCAGCTGGTTCGTGGGGCTGCGCCTCTACGGGCTGCGCGGCATGGGCCTGCGCGGCGGGCGNCCCCTTTTCGCCGGCATCGGCTTTGCCGTGCTGGTCTGGGTCGCCGCGCTCGTCGGCCGCGCGCTGCCCCGGGGGCTGGAACCCGGGGTCAACGATCTCGGCGAGGCGTTCATCGAGATCGTGCTGTTCGTACCGATCATCGCTTTCCAGGAGACGGGCGCGGGTCGGGCTTACTTCTACCTGCTGCTCTTCGAAGCATTCGCCACCCAGCTGTGGGCGTTTGGCATCGTCTTCCGCGCCCTGGCCGATTGGCGCGGCGGCCTGACCGCGGCCATCACCAGCGGCATCCTGTTCGGTGCGCTGGGGTTCATGTTTTTCCGCGAATCGCTCGCGCCGGGGTTGCCGGCCCTGATCTACTTTCTCAGCTGGGGCGTGCTCTACGGCATAATTCGCCTGCGCACGGGCAGCATCCTCGGCCCGATTATCGTCCAAGCCCTGCAGAGCTTCACGGCCTGGTTTGTNTTCCAGCCGCCGGCCGACATCCCCGAGACGGGCATCGCGACGGTCTACCTGGTNACCAGCCTCATGTTCACCCTCATCATCTGGCGGTTGTGGCCCCGCCGCGAATCGGACTATCGCGTGTAAAAAGAACGGCTACGGATTTACACGGGGTAGACGAATGCTAGGACCATTCATAATCCGTTCCAACCGTTATAGTTCGTAGCCTAAATATCTTCTGGAGGGAATGATGACGTACGAGAATATCTTGACCCGCGCCGAAGGGCGCGCCGGGGTCGTCCAGCTTAACCGGCCCAAGGCGCTCAACGCGCTGAACCGGGAGCTGATGNCCGAACTCATGGACGCGCTGGAGGCCTTCGACCGCGACCCGGCCGTTGGCTGCATGGTCGTTACCGGCAGCGACCGCGCCTTTGCCGCCGGGGCCGACATCAAGGAGATGGCCACGGCCACCCCGACGTCGATGATGACGAACTCGTTCATCGACCTGTGGGACCGCCTGCGGGCGATGGGCAAGCCNATCATCGCCGCCGTTTCCGGCTTTGCCCTGGGCGGCGGCTGCGAGCTGGCGATGGCCTGCGACATGATCGTCGCCAGCGAGACGGCCCAATTCGGCCAGCCGGAAATCAACCTGGGCGTTATCCCCGGCGCGGGCGGCACGCAACGGATGACCCTGGCTGTGGGTAAGGCGGTGGCCATGGAGATGGTGTTGAATGGGCGCTATCTGTCGGCGGCCGAGGCACAGCACTATGGTCTGGTCAATCGCGTCTACCCGGTGGAGGTCTACCTGGAGGAGGCGATCCGCCTGGCGAATGAGATCGCCGCGCGCGCCCCGGTGGCCGTGCGGCTGGCCAAGGAGGCGGTCAACGCCACGTTCGAGATGCCCCTGCGGGCCGGCCTCGACCACGAGCGCCGTCTCTTCTACNTGCTNTTNGGCACGGCCGATCAGAAAGAGGGCATGGACGCGTTTGTGAACAAGCGCAAGCCCCAATGGACAGGCGCCTGAATCAAAAGGCACCCGTTNAGGGTGCCGTGGGTTNTGGNTNGCCNAGGTTCAGCCGGTTCATGAGTAGTACTAAAGTTATAACCGGTTTGTTACCTATTTTTCACTTTTTTGGGTAGACAGGATACAGCGAAACCGTTATAATGCTGACATCGTAGAGGAAAGCATTCTAGCATCGGTTCCTTACGAACTTTCTTACGGTCATTAGGAATGTCCAAAAAGCCGTAACCAAGCGTAGAGGTATGCATAATGAATTGGTTTTTACTGTTCCTGGGAGCCTCGGTATTTAGCTCGATTTTTGTTCTGGCGGCGGGGATGTTGTCATCGCGGATGAACCGANAGGAAGACATCGTCGAGTCATTCTACGTTGACGCGAGCGAGTCCACCGTTCCATCGAGCACCCAGCTGGCAGAGTAAACCTAAGCGTCCGGCCAACCTTTGACCGGTCGTCGGCGAAAATCAGGCAGCCGCCCTCTCTGGGCGGCTGTTTTCATTTCTAGGCGACGCCTTCGGAGTTCGCGAATTGCATGTGGTGCAGTCGCGTATAAAGCCCATNCGGATCGAGNAGCAGCGTGTGATGCGTGCCCTGCTCCACGATCTCCCCCTTGTCCATCACCAGAATCCAGTCCGCGTTCAGCACCGTGCTCAAGCGGTGGGCGATGACGAACGAGGTGCGGCCGTTCATCAACCGCTCCAGCGCTTCCTGCACCAGGCTTTCGCTCTCGCTGTCCAGCGACGACGTGGCCTCGTCCAGAATGAGGATNCGCGGGTTCTTGAGGATTGCTCGGGCGATGGCGATCCGCTGGCGCTGGCCGCCGCTCAACTTCACGCCGTGCTCGCCGACCGNNGTCTCATAGCCGTCNTCCAGGTCTTCCACGATGAAGCGGTGGGCGTTGGCGGCCATCGCCGCCGCCTCGACCTCTTCGCGCGGCGCGTCGAGCCGGCCATAGCGGATATTGTCATAGACGCTGCCGGAAAACAGGATGGTCTCCTGGGGAACGATGCCGATCTGCTCGCGCAGGCTTTTGAGCGTGACGTGGCGCAGGTCGTGGCCATCGATCGTGATGCCGCCCTCGACGACATCATAGAAGCGGGGGATCAGGTTGACCAGCGTGCTTTTGCCCGCGCCGCTCGGCCCAACCAGGGCGATGATCTGCCCCGGCTCGGCGCGGAACGACACGCCGTTGATCACGTCGATGGCGGACGTGTATTTAAAGGAAACGTTGTCGAATACAACCTCGCCCACGACCGGNGGTAATNCCAGGGCGTCAGGCAACTCGACCAGCTCGGACGGCCGGTCGAGCAGCTCGAACAGCCGCAGCGACGCGCCGATAGCGGCCTGGAACTGGCCGTAAAGGTCGGCCATGATGGCGATGGGCGAGGCGATCATCACCGTATAGATCAGGTAGGCGATGAGATCGCCGGGCGATAGCCGGCCGTTGATCACTTGCACGCCGCCGTAATANAGGATGGCGGTTATGGTGATCGAGGCGATCAAACCGATCAGCGGGCTCAGCAAGGCGTGGATGCGCGCCCGGCGCATGGCCGCGCGGTAAAGATCCATCACGCGGTCGGTGAAACGGCCGATCTCATACGGCTCGCGGGCGAACGATTTGACGATACGCACGCCGCGGGTCGTCTCTTCGGCCGAATTCGCCACCTCGGCCAGCGCGTCNTGGACGGCGACCGAGGCCTTGCGAATCCGGCTGCCGAGCCACACCATCGTCANCGTGATGACCGNTATGACGAGCAGGATCAGCAGGGTGAGCCGCCAATCGAGCCAGAAGAGCAGCGCCGCNGCGCCGATGATGGTGATCAGTTGNCGCAAGAGCATCACCAGGTTGGTCGTGATCGCCTGCTGGAGNAGGGCGACGTCNTTCGTNANGCGTGAGACCAGNTCNCCGGTGCGGCGCTCGGCATAAAAACTGAGCGGCAGGGACTGCAAATGATTGAAAATGTCGATACGGATGTCNGCCACGGCGTGCTCGCCGGAGTAGGCCAGNGTGATNTGCTGGATGAACGTGAAAGTGGATTGCAGCAAAAGAACGACCAGCAGGCCGGCCGTCACCATGTTCAGGTCGTTGAAGTCCTTAT
>JAACJX010000546.1 GCA_014237545.1 Ardenticatenia bacterium
AACCGTCGGGGCGCGTCCGGCCCGCTACATCAGCCTCAACGGCGGCGAGCCGCAAGAGGTCGATGGCCTGGTCATCGACGAAGCGCTGGCCTGCGTCTCCGTCAACGGCGAAGAACTGGCCACGTTCATGTGCACGCCGCGTGACCTGACGGAATTGGCTCTGGGCTTCCTCTACAACGAGGGCGTCATCCGCGGCCTCGAGGACGTGCGCGCCCATCACGTGTCGAAGAACGGCGCGTGCGTCGACGTGTGGCTCCACGACATGGCCTTCGAACGGCCGCGACGGGCGATCATCACCGCCGGCTGCGGCGGCGGGCTGACTTTCGACGATCTGTCGGGCGTCTACGAGCCGCTGCGGAGCGACCTGCGNGCCACGCCGGCCCAATTGGCGGCGCTCATGCGTCAGCTGCACCTCGGCGCGGAGCTNTATCAGACGGCGCGNGGCGTCCATACCGCGCTGCTGGCCGAGCTCGNCGGNCCGGNNGANGGTCGGGTCTTGCTCCAGGTGGAGGANATCGGCCGCCACAACTGCCTCGACAAGCTGCAAGGCGCGGCGTTNCTGGCCGGNGTCCCAACAAAGGACCGCGTCTTGCTCAGCAGCGGCCGCATCAGCAGCGAGATGATCAACAAGGCCCGCCGGCTGGAGACGCCCATCGTCTGCTCGCGCACATCGCCCACCAGCCTGTCTGTGGCCTTGGCCGAGGCGTGGAANATCACGATCGTCGCCTATTTGCGGCAAGACCGGATGCGGGTGTATACGCACCCAGAGCGAGTGTTGTCAGAAGACNACAGACCATANGCCACAGTTAGCGGCATGGCCATGGTCCATTATTTAAAGGAGTATCCCAATGTCCAATATGGTGACATTGACCATCGATGGCCTACCGGCGACCGTGCCGGCGGGGACGAGCATCCTGAACGCGGCGGCATCGATCGGCATCGAGATCCCTGTCGTGTGCTACCACCCGCACCTGACGGCCAACGGGCTGTGCCGGGTGTGCTCGGTGGATATCGGCCGGCGGCTACAGGCGGCGGCCTGCGTCACGCCTGTAGCCGAGGGCATGGTCGTCAACACGCAGACAAAAGACGTGGTGACGGCCCGGCGGACGATCCTGGAGATGCTCAATTCGGCCGTTGATCTGAGCGAAGCGCCGCACCTGCAGGATTTGCTGCGCGAGTACGACGCCGAAGTGGAGCGCTTTGAGGGCATGGAGCGGCGCGAGTCGCCCGTCCACGACGACAATCCGTTCTACCTGCGCGACTATAACAAGTGCATCAACTGCTGGCGCTGCGTGCAGGTCTGCGCCGAGGACGCTCAATACACGTTCGCGCTAAATTTCGACAATCGCGGCTTCCACACGATGATCGGCACCTTCAACGACAACGGCATGATGGACACCACCTGCGTGTTCTGCGGCCAGTGCGTTGGCGTCTGCCCGACCAACGCGCTGAAGCCGAAACGCCAATTCCTNCTGGAGCAGGGCGTCGACCCCGACGACATCTTCCGCCAGACCCGCCGCGGCGGCAAGCGGCGGCGGATGGTGGCGGAAGAATAGAACGCGGATGACGCGGATTGGGCGGATTTACGCGGAAATAAACAATTGCTTTGAAATGAATTTGATCGCCCNGNANATAGCCAATGAGCGAACTCAAATTTGAGAATGTGACCGACGGAATCATCAGTGCCTTCTATCACGTCTATAATAAGCTTGGCTACGGCTTTCTGGAAAAGGTGTACGAAAACGCGTTAGGCTATGAATTAACGCGGCGCGGCTATGAAGTTGCAGTCCAAAAACCCATCGTAGTTTGGTATGATGATATCAGTGTCGGTGACTATTTCGCCGACTTGATCGTCAATCAGTGTGTTATTGTGGAATTAAAATGCGGCCCGGGTATCAATTCGGCCCATGAATCACAACTGGTCAACTATTTAAAGGCCACAGGTATAGAGGTAGGTTTGCTTCTCAACTTTGGGCCAAAACCTGAATTTAAGCGCAAAATATTTAGCTNGGCAGGCAAAACCATAAAGCCTATCTCTTATCCGCGTTAATCCGCTTAATCCGCGTCATCCGCGTTCCATTTCTTCTTCCCGGATGACCATATTCCTTAACAAAAGGAGATTGTAAAATGATCGTTCCCGACCGTATTGTACGCACGACATGCCCTTACTGCGGGGTGGGTTGCCAGATGAATCTGAAGGTGAAGGATGAGTTCATCTATGCTGTCGAAGCGCCGTTCGACGCCGCCCCGAATCACGGGATGCTGTGCGTCAAGGGGCGTTANGGNACTGATTATGTAAAGCACCCNGGCCGNGTCAAGACGCCGCTCATCCGCGCCAACCGCCACGAGGGGCGCAGCGCCCCNGCCGTCTGGCGCGAGGCGACGTGGGACGAGGCGCTNGACCTGGTGGCCGACGAATTGGTGCGCATTGCCCGCACCTACGGCGGTGACGCCATCGCCGGNTATGCCAGCGCCAAGGCCACCAACGAAGACAACTACGTCTACCAGAAGCTCATCCGCTCCCTATTCGANACNAACAACATCGACCATTGCGCCCGGCTGTGCCATGCCGGCTCCGTNACTGGCCTGCAACTGTCCATCGGCTCCAGCGCCATGTCCAACTCCATCGCCGAGATGGAGAACCTNGAGGCGTTCATCGTCACCGGNTCNAACACCACCGAGACCCATCCGGTCATCTCCAACTTCCTGAAGCGCGCCGTGCGGCAGAACGGGGCCAAGCTGATCGTCATCGACCCGCGCCGNATCGACATGACCAACTTCGCCACACTCTGGCTGCGGCAGAACCCCGGCAGCGACGTGGCCGTATTCCAGGCCATGGCCCACACCATCGTCAAGGAAGGGCTATACGANCCNAACTTCATCCACGACCGGACCGAGGGCTTCAACGAGTATCTCGAATCGCTGGAGGAGTTCACGCCGGAGTGGGCCGAGTCCATCAGCGGCGTCCCGGCCGAGTCCATCCGCGAGGCGGCGCGCATCTACGCCAATGCCGGTCGCGCGGCCATCTACTGGGGCATGGGCATCAGCCAGAGCACCCACGGCACCGACAATACTCTCTCACTGGTCAACCTGGCCCTCATGTGCGGCCACGTCGGCAAGTCCGGCACGGGACTCAACCCCCTGCGCGCCCAGACCAACGTCCAGGGCTGCTCGGACAGCGGCGGGCTGCCCACCGTCTACACCGCCTACCAGCGCGTGGCCGACCCGGCCATTCGTGAGCGTTTCGAGGACGTCTGGGGCAAGCGGCTCAATCCGACGCCTGGTCTGACGGCGACGGAGATCATCGATGCGTCGCTCAGCGGCGTGGTGCGCGGCATGTTCGTCCTGCGCGAGAACCCGATGATGAGCGAGCCGAACCTCAACCACGCCCGCCACTCGCTGGAGCAGCTGGAGTTTATGGTCTGCCAGGATATCTTCATCAACGAAACGGGCGAGATGGCCGACGTCATTCTGCCCGCCACCAGCTTCGCCGAGAAGGACGGCACCTTCACCAACACCGACCGGCGCGTCCAGCGCTGCCGCGCGGCCGTGCCGCCGGTGGGCAACTCACGGCCGGA
>JAACJX010000258.1 GCA_014237545.1 Ardenticatenia bacterium
GCTACAGCGGCTCATCGCCTCGCTGATGGACATCAACCGCCTCGAGGCCGGGCAGCCCGTGGGGCGGCAGGTGGTCATTCCGCTCGACAGGCTGGTGGACGAGGCCTACGAGATCGAGCAGCCCAACTTCGCCCGGCGGGGTGTCGTGCTGCAATCCAATCTGCCCGACGACCTGCCGCCGCTCTACGTGGAACCGAGCATGGTCAGCCGCGTGCTGCTCAACCTGTTCGACAACGCCCTCAAATACAGCGCCGACGGCGAGACGGTGGCCGTCCACGCCTATGCCATCGGCGACGGCATGGTTCACGTGACCGTCAGCGACCGCGGCGCGGGCATCCCCAAAGAGTTCCGCGAGGTCATCTTCGACAAGTTCCGCCGCATCAAGAGCGACACGTCGAAGGGGCTGGGGTTGGGGCTGGCCTTCTGCCGGCGGGCGGTGGAAGCCCACGGCGGCCGCATCTGGGTCGACGACGCGCCGGGGGGTGGGGCTAGGTTTAATCTGACGCTGCCGATGGCGGATGAATAGGGCGGGTTCTCCGCCAACCTGATAAAGCTATTTGACATACTAAACGAATATCCGGTAGGGGCGGGTTACAAACCCGCCCAACCAACCCGTCACTGCCAGCGAAGAGGGCAGGTTATAAACCTCCCCCTACGGCGACCACATTCATTTATCCATCTTCATGTTCCCGCAGCGTGTTGGAGACCGGGATTTCCAAATAAGGCCCGTTTTCGGGCCAGGGCGCGCGGACGGGCGGCCTGCTTATCCGCCCCTGACATCGCCGGCACGAGCGCGGGCGCTGGCAAAACCGGCAAAACGAGACCCCCACCCTCAAAAAATAATTGATTTAATTGATTAATGCGAGTAACCCCCGACCCCCGGCAGGGCGATCGCCTATTCAGGTGGACAGTGAAATGGAACGCGGCTGACACGGATTTCACTGATTATCGCCGATAAAATAACGCTTGCGGCCGGCCAAGCGAACCTTGCTACCGAAAGCAATCGGCCGGTCCACACCATATTCGCCTCTTATATCCGTGTTCATCCGCGTGATCCGCGTCATCCGTGTTCTATTATTCTGTACGTGATTGGCTATCAATCCAAGCACTATCGATTTCCCGCCAAATGAACTGAACCCCATTTCGTAGACACGCCAATAAGCGGATAATCTAGCGAGTGGAGGCGTGAAATGAAACATCGACGGCGATATACGAAGGAGTTCAAACTGGAGGCAGTACGCCAAATCGAAGAGACGGGGCGACCGGTGCGGGACATCGCCTTCGACCTGGGCGTCCACCACAACACGTTGTACAAGTGGTGGTTGGAATTGCGGGAAGAAGGCGACGAGGCCTTTCCCGGCAACGGCCACCCCAAGGACAGCGAAGATGAAGTACGGCGGCTCAAGCGCGAGCTGGCGCGGGTGCGAGAGGAACGAGATATCCTAAAAAAAGCCGTCACGNTCTTTGCCAAGGAAAGCAAGTGAGATACCGGTTCATCGACTCTCAAGCGGGCCGGCACCCTATCAACCTTCTGTGCCGGGTGCTGGCTGTGTCGCGGGCGGGCTACTATGCCTGGCGCAAGCGACCGCCGAGTCAAAGAACGATGGCTAACCAGAAGCTNCAACAGGCGNTGTGGGCNGTGTATGACCAGAGCCGCCAAACCTACGGCTACCGGCGCGTGCATGCGGCTGTNCAGAGCCAAATACCCTGTAACCACAAGCGGGTGGCCCGTCTGCTGCATGCGGCCGGCTGGCAGGCCAAGCGCAGTCGCCGGTACCGGGTGACCACGCAGTCCAACCCGTCCCACCCGACCGTCCCGAACCGCCTGGCCCAGGTCTTTGTCGCCGCCCAGCCTGACCAAATCTGGTTGAGCGACATCACCTATATCCGCACCGGCCAGGGCTGGCTGTACCTGGCAGCCGTGCTGGACCTCTATGCTCGGCGCATCGTGGGCTGGGCCATGGGCAAGCGCCTGCAGGCCGACCTGACGCTCAAGGCGCTGCAGATGGCTCTCTTGACGCGCCGGCCGAAAGAAGGATTGATCCACCACTCCGACCGCGGTAGCCAGTACACCAGCAAGGACTACCAGGCGCTGCTGAGCAAGCACAAGGCCCTGCCCAGTATGAGTCGGGCCGGCAACGCCTTTGACAACGCGCCGATGGAGAGCTTTTTCGCTTCGCTGAAAACCGAACTGGTTCATCATTGCCGGTTCCATACCCGAGAGCAGGCTCAGGCTGCCCTCTTTGACTATATGGAGATATTCTATAATCGTCAGCGGATCCATTCGTCCCTGAGCTACCGGACACCGTCTGACTTTGAGGCCCTTTATCGTGCCGCTCAACTCACTGTCTTCGAAATGGGGGTCAGATCATAACGTGGATAATAGACCCCCATCAGCCACTCATTTCTTTACTTGTGAGCCTTGATTCCAATGACCCGACTCTACTACACCGACAGCTATACGCTGGAGTTCGCCGCCGAGATCGTCGCCGCNGCGGAAACCCCGGACGGCCGCCCGGCCGTCATCCTCGACCACAGCTACTTCTACCCCACGTCCGGCGGGCAACCCTACGACACCGGCCTGCTGCGCCGCGGCGACGAGATCGCCCGCGTTGTGGACGTGATCGAGCGTGAGTCGGACGGAGCCGTGCTTCATGTCCTCGATCGGCCGCTGCCGCCCGGCCGCGTGGCAGCGACCATCGACCGCGACCGTCGCCTCGACCACATGCGCCACCACACCGGCCAGCACATCCTGTCGCAGGCGTTCGTGCGCGTGGCCGAAGCCGAGACGGTCGGCTTTCATCTAAGCCCGCAGTCAGTCACCATCGACCTCGACCGCGCCGACCTGTCCCCGGCCGAGATCGACCGCGCCGAGGCGCTGGCCAACGAGATCATCTGGGCCGACCGGCCGGTGAGTGTCCGCTTCGTGACCCACGCTGAGGCGGCGACGCTGCCGCTGCGCAAGACACCCCCCGGCCGCGACGGGCAATTGCGCCTGATCGNCATCGAGGGCTTCGACCTGACGGCCTGTGGCGGCACCCACGTGGCCCGGACGGGGGAGGTGGGGCTGGTCAAGGTGGCCCGGACGGAGCGGCGCGGCAATACCACCCGCGTCGAGTTCCTCTGTGGCGAGCGGGCGCTAGCCGACTACCGGCAGCGGCAGACAATCCTGCGCGATCTGGGCGCGACGCTGACGACCGGCGCGTCCGAACTGCCGGCGGCCGTGGCCAAGCTGCAGGAAGAGTTGAAGGCGGCGCGAGCCGAGCTGAAGCAGCGCGAGGCGGCGCTGCTGGCGCTGGAGGCCGAGGGTCTATTGGCCGCGGCCGAGCCGCTGGNNGAGTCGAGACTCGTAGCGANGGTGTTCNNCGATCGCCAGCCGGACGAGCTGCGGCGGCTGGCCACGGCGCTGACCGAGGCGGGCGGCGTGGTGGCCCTGCTGGCGGTGGCCGGGCAGCGGTCGCACCTGGTCTTCGGTCGCTCGGCCGATGCGCCTGGAGCGATGGGGGAGCTCATCAAGCCGGCTTTGGCGGTGCTCGGCGGCCGGGGCGGCGGAGGGCCGACGCTGGCCCAGGGCGGCGGCCCCGCGGCCGACGTGTCCACACTAACGGGCATTTTGACTCGCGCGGCCGGGGCGCTGCGCGGGTGAATCGAACCACAGGTTGCGCCGCAGATCGCTAACATCGTACGGCATACCCCTCCTGTCCTGATTGGGCGGGCCGGCCTGGAAAACAGGGCCGGTCGAATTGTGATCCATGCCCGACGCTTGGCCCCAATTTCAATTGTGGTTGTCCCTCATATGTTATAATACTTCTGTTCCCCGGCCGCGATTTGCCGGCCGTATCCGTCCGTTTTCGAGGAGCCAATTCATGTTACCCAATAGGAAGCTTGCGACCTTGCTCTTTCTGGTGGTATGTATCCTGATGCCTGTGCTGGTAATAGTTCAG
>JAACJX010000257.1 GCA_014237545.1 Ardenticatenia bacterium
GCGAAGTTGAAGTCGGCCACGTAAACCGAGCCGTCGGACAGGGTCAGCTGCAGCTGGCGGCAGCTGTTGGCCCACTTCTTGTCCGTCTTCCAGACGTAGGTGTACACGCCGGTCGCCGGGTCGTATTGCAGCGAGCTGCTGCCGGCCTTGACCGTCTCCTCGATGGCGTCGGCCGGCGTGCCGCCCTCGCAGCCGACCGTCACCGAGCCTGGCGAGCCGGCGGCCAGGATGTCCAGCCCGAAGTCGCCGCCGAGGCTGAACTTGACCGGGATGGCGCTGCCGGCCTTGGCCCGGTTGACCAGCGGAGAGCTGTCGACCGGGGCGAAGAAGCCGGTGAAGTCGTACTGGCTGACGGGCGCTTCCAGCTCGAACGCCCCGGCGTCGTAGCCCGCGCCTTGCGGCCGCGTCACGCCGCGCTGGTCGGTGGCGGGGCCGCTCGCGTCGATGTCGATGGCCGGGCTGCCCGGGANCAGGGCGTGGGTCAGCGTCGGGCCGCCGTTGTCGGCCAGCGTCGGATTGAGGATGTCGCCCAGGGGAATGTNGGCCCCGTCGCTGGTGGCGTTCCGGCTCGAGCCGGAGGGGGCGAAGTTGTAAAAGGCCTCCTCGTCACTCTTTCCGGCGNCGCCGAAGACGCTGTAGAGGCTATAGATAGGGGTAGAGTAATCTACGTTGTAGATTTCCGTGCCGCGTGGGTTCTCCCCCTGGGCTGTGTTGCCGCTGATGATGCTGTGGTTTATGGTGAGCGTAGCCGGGGGGAGAACGGCGATTCCGCCAACGATTTCAGTGGCGTCGTTGCCGGTGACCGTGCTGTTCGTCAANGTCGCGTGCGTGGGTTCATCCGGATTAGAGAAGGGTAGGGCGATACCAATCCCGGCCGCTGCTCCGGCCGAGTTACCGCTGATGGTGCTGTTAACGACCTCCAGGGTNCCGCNGGACATCGTAATTCCCCCACCGTAACGATAAGCATAATTGTTGCTGATCGTACTGCCGGAGATGTGCAAGTCGCCCAGGTAGCTTAGCACTCCCCCGGCGGCCATCGAGGCCTCGTTGTTGCTGATCGTGCTGTCGAAGAGCCTTACGTCGCTGTCCACCGAGAGGATGCCGCCGCCGAAGTCGCCTTTGCCGCCACTGAGGGTCACGTCGCGCAGGGTGAGATCGGCATTATAAACAACCAGGATCCCGAACGCCTCGTCGCTGGTCGGATCGCGGCGGATCGTTGAGCCATTGCCTTCAATGGTTAAGGTGCTGTTGGCGACTATCAGGCCAACCTGGCCGTACGGGCTGTTATCCAGAAAATGCTCAAACACGAAATCGCCGCCGGCGGGCAGGACGATGACGTCATCGCCGGTGCCGGGGCCGCATTCTCCGGGNGAGCTGAACATCTGGCCGTCGGCGCCGGCGTTATGGAAGGCTTCGCGCAGCGAGCAGTACCCGTCATCTTCATAATCGACCACGCCGTCGTCGACGGTGATCGTCGCCGCGTGAAGGGTCGGCACGAGCAGGGGAGTGCCGGCCATCGCCAGCAGCAGGGCCGCGGCCGTCACCGAGGCCGCTGCCCGCCGCTGGATGCGCCGCCGCCAGCGACGCGGCATCAACCGCAACCGGGCATAGCCGGCCGCCAGCCGCGCCAGAAACGGATCGGGCTGCCGCAGCAACAGCGCCGCCAGCCAGTCACGGTTGGCNGCTTGNATAGGAGTTCGACTTTCTTCTTGCATGATTATCCTTTGTTCCTCATACACATAACGGGTGAAAACGCCCATCGGGTGGGGCGGGTTTGAAACCCACCCCAACGAATGACTCGCTTACTGCTGGGGGGCGGGGCTGTGGATGCGGCCGCCGCCCGATAAGGTGGTGGGATTGGAGCTATCGCTCTCGTCCCCTTCTTCGCGTATTTGTCCGCGTAAATAAAGGAATAATTCCTCGGGGCCGGCAAAATAAACCTCATGGCCGTCGGCGATTCGTTTGGCCAGCGCTCGCCACGGTTCGGCCGGGCCGTCACGCCAGAACCGGACCAGGNAGGCGGGCGCGTCGTAAGGTTTTTCGGTGACACGTTTTTTCATTAAGTTATAATAACGTTCAGTAACCCGTTTGTTTGTAAGCGTATAGCGCTACCGTCCCCAAAACGTCTCCAGATGGGGCAAGCATCATAGCCATGGAAAATCTGACATTAACCCTGCTGGGCGGAGTGGCGGCCGCCATAGCCGATTCAGCGCCCGTTCAATTCCGCACCGACAAGATACGGGCGCTGCTGGTCTACCTGGCCCTGGAAGGGGATCGCCCCCATCAGCGGTCATCGCTGGCAGCCCTGTTGTGGCCGGAGATGCCGGAGCAAACGGCGCTCAAGAACCTGCGCCAGTCGCTCCACCGGCTGCAGCAAACGCTGGACGAGCAATCACCCGGACTCAGCGCCGCCCTGTTCACCGTGACCCGCCAGACGATGCAGGCCAATCCGTCGCTCGTGGANGTGGACGTCCTGAATTTCCAGGCCTTGTTGCTGGCCTGCGAGCGCCATCCCCACCGCCACCTGCACCTGTGCCACGACTGCCTGGAGCGGCTGGAACGGGCCGCCGCCCTGTACCAGGGGGAGTTGCTGGCCGGNTTTNGCCTGCCAGACGCGGCCGCNTTCGAAGAGTGGGTGCTCTTCCGGCGCGAGCGCTTGCAACAACAGGCGATCAACGCCCTGGGNAGGCTGGCGGCCGCCCAGGCCGAACGGGGGGAAAATGAGACCGCGCTGGCCCATGCCTATCGCCTGATCGCCCTGGACCCCTATTGGGAAGAGTCCCACCGGCTGGTCATGCGGCTGCTGGCGCGCGGCGGTCAGCACGGCAAAGCGCTGGCCCAGCATGAGAGCCTGGCGCGCCTGCTGCAAACGGAGCTGGGCATTGAACCGGCGGCGGAGACAGCCGCCCTTTTCCGCGACATTCAGGCGGAAATGCGCGGCGAGCCGGTGGCCGCCGGCGGCCACAAGCCGGCCGTGCTGCACCACTTCCCGCCCCAGTTCACGCCGTTCATCGGCCGCGAGCGGGAGCTGCAACAGATCGAGGAGTTGTTCCTGGACCCCGATTGCCGCCTCGTCACGCTGGTGGGGCCGGGCGGCATCGGCAAGTCGCGCCTGAGCATCCGCGCCGCCGAGCAGCTGGCGGCACGGGCCGGCCTGGCCGAGGCGATCTACTTCTTCCCGCTGGCCGGGGCGCAGACGGGCGAATCGCTGCTGACCAACCTGCTCGACGGGCTGGGCATCACCCCGGCCGCCCGCAGCNCGCCGGCGGCGAGCCTGGCCGATTCCCTGCGCGGCCGCCGCTGCCTGCTGGTGCTGGACAACTTCGAGCAGCTGGTGGGCAGCGCCCCGCTGCTGGCCGAGCTGCTGGCCGCCGCGCCGGGCGCGCGGCTGCTGGTCACGTCGCAGTTGCCGCTGCAATTGAGCGCCGAGCGGCGGCTGCCGCTCCACGGCCTCGACTATCCGGCCGGCGAAACAGGGGGCGACCCGCTGCGGTTCAGCGCGGTGCACCTCTTCGTCGAGTCGGCCCGCCACCAGGACGCCACGTTCCGCCTGACACCTGAAAACGCGCCGGATGTCATCGAGATTTGCCGGCTGGTGCAGGGGATGCCGCTGGCGCTGGAGCTGGCCGCGGCCTGGACGCGGCTGATGGACTGCGCGGCCATCCGGCGCGAGATCGGCCGCAGCCTCGATTTCCTGTCGCTGACGCCGCGGGACAAGCCGGATCGCCACCAGAGCATGGCCGCCGTCTTCGCCTATGCCTGGGCGCTGCTGGAGCCGGCCGAGCGCGGCGTCCTGGGCCAGCTGGCGGTCTTTCGCGGGCCGTTCAGCCTCGACGCGGCGATGGAAGTGACCGGCGCCACGCCGCTGGCCCTGGCCCGTCTGTTCGACCGCTCGCTCGTCCAGCGGCGACAGGACGGCGGCTATGAGCTGCATGAGTTGCTGCGCCAATTCGTCGGCGGGCAGGCCGCCGCCCGGAACGACGACGCGGCGCGGCGGCACAGCGACTATTATCTGGCCCTGGTCACCGCCCAGGAGTGGGCGTTCTTCGGCCCGCAGCCGCGCCAGGCCGTCGCCGCGGTGCAGCCCTATCTGGCCAACATTCGCCAGGCNTGGCAATGGGCCATCGAGCACGACCAGCGGCCGCTCGTGTCCCGCAGCCTGGAGGGGCTGGGGCGCTTCTATCAGGTGGCGGCGCTCCTGCCGGAGGGNGAGGTGATGTTTGCCCAGGCGACGGCCCGCTTCGGCGACATGCCGCGCCTTCTGGTGTGGCACGCCTACTTCGCGTTCAAGCTCGGCCGGCGGGCGGAGGCCATCGCCCTGGCGGAGCAAGCCCTGGCGGGGGCCGGGAGCGACGAACTGGCGCGGGCTGAGACCTACAGCCTGCTGGGCGAGCTGCTGCCCGGCGAGGGGCGTTTCCAAGCCGCCAAATCGCACCAGCAGCGAGCCATCGAATATTTCCAGGCCACGGCCGAGCTGCAACGGCTGGCCAGGGCGCTGCGGCGGATGGCGCTCATCTGCTGGCGCGCCGGGGAGCATGACGAATCGCTGCGCTACTTCGAGCAGGCGATTCCGATCCACCAGGCCATCGAGGAGAAGCGCGGTCTGGCCCAACTCTACAACGTGTTGGGCGGCATCTACTTCGAGGAAGGCGATCTGGCCCAGGCGCTGGCCTGCGTCGAGCAGTCGGGGGAGCTGTTCGCGGCCATCGGCGAGAAGCTGGACGCGGCGGTCGTGTCGGCCAATCAGGCCCGGCTCTACGCTCATCTGGGGCGCTACGAGGAGGCGCTGGCCGCCAACCAGCGCGCCATCGACGCCAGCCGCGAACTGGGCGACCGGGCGGGGCTGGCCCGCGATCTGAGCAGTCGCGGCTTTATCCTGGCGTCGGTTGGCGATCACGACGGCAGCCTCGATTATTACTACCGCGCCCTGGAGATCGCCAAGTCGATGGAGGACCGGGGGCGCANGGCCGATTTTCAGGCGGGTCTNGCCGCCGTCTACGCGGCGAAACAGGACGACGAGACGGCGATGGCGCATTACGATCTGGCGCTGCCCGTCCTGCTGGCCCAGGGCGTGCCCTATCACGTGGTCGGCCCGCTGCTGGGCAAGGCGGAACTATTGATCCGGCGCGAGGCGTGGGCGGACGCGCGGGCGNTGCTGGAGCAGGCAGAGGCGCTGGCCAAAGGCACGGATCTGGCGGACTACATCCAGCGTATCCACGAGCTGGAGGCGCGGATTGCGGAGAAGAGCCGGGTTGGGTAGCGTATTGGGCCGGAGGGNGGGGTCAGCGGGTCAGCGGGCCCGCAAAAATCCGCGCTCGCCGGCGTCATCCGCNGGCCATTCAATCGCCNNCGCGGTGGTTCGCGGTGGTTCTTCGATTNCGATGGCGATTGGGAAAGCGCGCCCCGGCCGGCAAAATTCCTGTTGACGAACCGGACTTTGTTGCTATACTTATCTGGCAGCACTTGCAAATAGTGCATAGGTTGGCTTGCCTTAAAGCCGAACGAACATTTATAGTCTGGAACGCGGCGAACACGATCATCCTGCCGACGTAGCTCAATTGGTAGAGCAATGCTCTTGTAAAGCATCGGTTATGGGTTCAAGTCCCATCGTCGGCTCTCCGAATCGGCTACGCACAACGGCATGGGTCGAGCCGGAAAAATCGATATATCAAGGGTCAGTGTCCCGAGCGGCAAAGGGGGCGGACTGTAAATCCGCTGGCAGACGCCTTCGTAGGTTCGAGTCCTACCTGGCCCACTCGTCTGAAAGAAGGCCCAGTTCATTCTGGGTCTTCTCTTCTGACAATCGGTCGATAGCCGCCCACGTAGCTCAGTCGGCAGAGCGCATTCTTGGTAAGAATGAGGTCATGGGTTCAAATCCCATCGTGGGCTCTTCCCTCGTGTTCGTTTCGCCGGGGTATTGCCCCTGCGAAAGCGATAAACCCGGACATCATAAATGTTTGTGGATTACCGTCCGGCGCACTGCCGGTAGTTATCTTTCAAAAGTAAGTTGAGGGTAGGAATAGAATGGGCAAAGCGAAATTTGAACGCGGGAAACCGCACGTCAATATTGGCACGATCGGGCACATCGACCACGGGAAGACGACGCTGACGGCGGCGATCACCAAGACGCTGTCGTTGAAGGGTTGGGCGGAC
>JAACJX010000668.1 GCA_014237545.1 Ardenticatenia bacterium
GGACGTAGCCGCCGGGCAGCCCATTCTGCGCCTCGACGCGGCCGACCAGGAAGCCGCCCTGCGCCGCGCTGAGGCCGACCTGGCCCTGGCCCGCGCCGACCGCGACGCGGCCGCCGCCGGCGTCGAGGCCGCCCGCCTGGGAATCGCCGCCGCCGAGTTGGGCGTCCGCGCCGCCGCGGCTGACCTGGCCCTGGCTTCGGCCGCCCCCCGCCCGGAAGAGATCGCCCTGGGCGAGAGCGGCGTGGCCCTGGCCGAGGCCCGCATCAGCAGCGCCGCCGCCGTCCAGGCCCAGGTGCTCGAAGGGGCCGGCGCGGCGGGCGTCCGCGCCGCCGAGGCTGACTTGCGCGCCGCCGAAGCCGCGGCCATCCCCGCCCGCTTGCGGCTGGAGCAGGTGCGCCTGCAGGGGGAAGAGGCCGACGCCGACGAGCTGGCCGAGGCCGAACGGGCCTACAACGCCGCCCTGGCCGCCATCGAAGCGGCCCGCGTCGGCCTGACCGAGGTGGAAGGCGGGGCAACCGCCGCCCAGCGCAACGCCGCTGCCAGCGGCGTATCCGCCGCCGCGGCCCAGCGCGACGCGGCTCAGGCCGACCTCGACCTGCTCCTGGCCGGCGGCNCGGCCGAGACGGTCGCCGCCGCCGAAGCGGGCGTCGCCCGGGCCGAGGCGGGGTNGGGCGAGGCGCAAGCCCGGCTGGCCGCCGCCGAAGCGGCCGTCGCTCGCGCCGCGGCCGGCGTGGCCGGGGCCGAGGCGGCCGTCGCCGCCGCCCAGACCGCCCTCGATGACCGCACGCTGGTCGCGCCGTTTGCCGGAACCGTGGCCGACCTGCCTTTCGCCACGGGCGAGGTGGTCGCCGCCGGCGCGCCCGCGGCCGTCGTGGCCGATTTCTCCGGCTGGCTGGTGGAAACGACCGATCTGATCGAGCGCGACGTGGTCGGCGTGGCCGCCGGCTTCCCGGCCCAGGTGCGCGTCGACGCGCTGCCCAACGCTGACCTCGCCGGCNCGGTGCGCTCCATCGGCGGCATCGCCCAGGACGTGCAGGGCGACACGACCTACCCGGTCACCATCCAGCTGGACAACACCGAAGGCGTCCCCCTGCGTTGGGGCATGACGGTCTTCGTGACGATTGATACGAATAACAACTAGAAACCAGTATGTTTTAAAACTCGGTTTCTAAAAAAACACCAACGAGCACCTCATGAAAAAAGCAGGACTCTTCACCCTAATCCTCGTGGCCCTCATCGCCCTCGCTGCCTGTAGAGGCGAACCGGCCGCAGACGCCACGCCTACCCCGGACGCCGCCGCCGGCACGTCAACCGCCACGACCGCCGACCGCGCCGCCCAGAGCAGTGACACCATCACCGCCGAGGGGGTCCTNGTCCCGCTGGAGACNGCCGACCTGGCCTTCCAGACCGGCGGCATTGTCGCCGAACGGGTCGTCGCCGAGGGCGCGACGGTGGCCACCGGCGACGCGATCATTCGCCTGGATGACGCCGTCGTGGCCGCCGCGCTGGCCCAGGCCGAAGCCGGGCTGTCCGCGGCGGAAGCGGCGCTGGCATCGGCCCAGGCCGGTGCGGAACTGGCCGCCACGCAACAGGGCACGGCCGAGGCCCAACTGGCCGCGGCCGAGGCGCAGCTGGCAATTGCCAGCGCCGGGGCACGGCCGGAAGAGGTTCTGGCTGCCGAGCGAAACCTGGCTGCGGCTGAGGCCGGTGTGGCCGGCGCGGCCGCCGAGCGCGACGCCGCGACCGAGGTCAGCGACGCCCGCGTCGGCGCGGCCGAGGCCCAACTGGNGGCGGCGCTGTCGCAACTGACGGCGCTGCAACAGGCCTACGACAATATATTGAATACCTGCTTCACCGCGCCCGACGGCAGCGAGGTCTGCCCGCTGCNGGGCGCGCCGGAAGANAACACCCGCGCCCAGGTGGCNGCGGCCGAGGCCAGTTATGCCGCCGCCCAGGTGGCCGTCGAAGAGGCCCGCGCCGGAGCGACGCCCGCCGAGCGCCGCGCGGCNGACGCCGGCGTGGCCGTGGCCGTCGCCCAGCGCGACGTGGCCGCGGCGCAACTGGCGCTGCTGCGGGCCGGGGCGCGGCCGGAGCAAATCGAGCTGGCCGAGATCGCCGTCGATCAGGCGCGGCTGGGCGTGGAGCAGGCCGGGGTCGCCGGCACTGANGCCGCGGCGGCCGTGGCCCAGGCCGAGGCGGGAGTCGCCGCCGCGCAGTCGGCCGTCGATGCCGCCCGCGCCGCGCTGGCCCGCATGACGCTGGTCGCGCCTTTCGCCGGCGCGGTGGCCCAGATTGACGTCGAGGCCGGCGAGCTGGTCGCGCCGGGCGTGGCTGTGGCGCGTCTGGGCGCGACCGAAGGGTGGGCCGTGGAGACGACTGACTTGGTGGAGCTGGACGTGGCCGCCGTGTCCGAGGGGCAAGCCGTCGAGGTGACGCTCGACGCGCTGCCGAACGAGACGCTGCGCGGGACGGTGGTCGACGTCGGCCGGGTGCCGGAGACGTCGCGCGGCGACGTGGTCTACCGCGTGCGTGTGGCCCTCGACGACTACCCCGACCTGCCGCTCCGCTGGGGGATGACAGCGGTGGTAAATATCGAGCGATAATAAAAAGAGATAAACGCAAAGGCGCGCTGACGCCGGGACGCTATTCGAATATGCGTGGCGTCCTGGCGCCCTTGCGCCTTTGCGTTAATTTTGTTTACCCAATCCGCCGCGCCAGATACTCTTGCGTCAGCTTTTCCTGCGGCTCGTTGAAGAAGCGCGGGGCGGGGCCGTGCTCCACCAGCTCGCCCAGCCACATGAACATCACGTAGTCGGCCAACCGCCGCGCCTGAGCGATGTTGTGGGTGACGATGACCAGCGTGTACTGGCCGCGCAACTCCAGCAGCAAGGACTCGATCCCCTGCGCGGCGATAGGGTCGAGCGAGGCGGTTGACTCGTCGCACAGCAGGATTTGCGGCTCCACGGCGATAGCCCGCGCCAGGCACAACCGCTGCTGCTGGCCGCCCGACAGGCCGGTGGCCGGCGCTTTCAGCCGGTCGGCCACCTCGTTCCACAACCCCACGGCCTTTAGCGACCGCTCCACGCCGTCGGCCACCGCGCCATTGCGCGAGCCGTGGATCTTCATCCCATAGGCCACGTTATCGTAGATCGACATCGGCAGCGGGAACGGCTTCTGGGCCAGCATGCCAATGCGCGTGCGCACGTCGGTCACGTCGGTGCCGGGGGCGTAGATGTTCTCCCCGTCGACCAGCACTTCGCCCTCGACGCGGACGATCTCGTTCAGCTCCAGCAGCCGGTTGAGGCTCTTCAGGAACGTCGATTTGCCGCAGCCCGAAGGCCCGATGATGGCCGTGATCTGCCGGATGGGCAGGTCGATGGTGATGTTCTTTAGCGCGTGCTGGTCGCCGTACCAGACGTTCAGGTTTCGTGTGGCGAGTGAATGTTGCATGGTATTTCTCCAGATACGANATACGAAATACGAAATACGANTCCGGAATCCCGACTTCGCTCGTATTTCGTATTTCGTATTTATCGAATAATGTTTCGCCCCAGCTTCCGCGAGGTGTATTGCGCCAGGAAGCTGATGATCAGGATCATGACTGTCAGGATCAGGGCAGAGGCGTAGGCCCGNGCCTGCACCGACTGGAACGGCGCGCTGAGCTGGAAAAAGATGGCCAGCGGCAGCGTGGCTACTGGCTGGGTCAGGCCGGACGGCAGCCGGTCGGTATAGCCGGCGGTAAACATCACCGCCGCGCCGTCGCCGATGGCCCGGCCGAAGGCCAGCAGNACGGCCGTTAGCAGGCCGGGCAGCGTNTGCCGCAGCAGCATGCCCAGCAGCTCCAGCCGCGTCGTGCCCAGGGCCAGCGTCGATTCGCGCAGCTCCTTGGGCACCAGCATCAGCACCTCATCGAACGTGCGGGCCAGGATGGGCAGGGCCACAAAGGCCACGGTGACGATGCCGGCCAGCAGCGACGCCCGCATGCCCACCAGCAGCATCAGCGAGAAGCCGAACGCGCCATAGACGATGCTGGGGATGCCCCACATCACGTCGAGCGCCAGACGCAGCCAGCCCG
The DNA here is from genome assembly GCA_014237545.1 of Ardenticatenia bacterium. GTDB lineage: Bacteria > Chloroflexota > Anaerolineae > Promineifilales > Promineifilaceae > Promineifilum. Next base: position 4,076 of record JAACJX010000668.1, read on the forward strand.
CCAGGCGGCTCCGGCCGGCGTAGCTGTGGATGTAGAGCACGACCGGCACGGCGATGGTCGCCGCCAAAAGGGTCGCGCCGGTGGCCAGGGCCAGCGAGCCGAGGATGGCGTTGAGCACGCCGCCGCCGCCGCCCAGGTAGAAGCTACCCTCGGGCGGTTTGGTGACCATGTCCCAGCTCATGCCGCCGATGCCGCGCCAGGTGATGATGCCGACGATGAGCAGCAGTACGCCCGCGGCCGAGGCGATGGACAGCCGCAGCACCCAGCGCATGGATTTGTCAATTAGTTTGCGTCGCTTGTTTCGGTTCATGGTTCGTGTTCCTTGACCGGATTTAGACCTCAGAGGCTTCAGAAAACCTCTGAGGTCTGTATCCCCTCCATTACCACGCCGTCGCTCCCAGCCGTCCAATGACCCGCCGGGCGAAGATGTTGAAGACCAGCACCACGCACAGCAGCACCAGCGCCGCGAGCATCAGGGCCGACTGGTAGAGCGGCACGGACATCATCTCGCTGTAGGCGTTGGCGATGAGCGCCGGCAGGGGATAGGCGGCGTCGAAGATCGAGCGGGGGATGATGGGCGTGTTGCCGATAACCATCATGATCGCCAGCGTCTCGCCAAAGGCGCGCGAGAAGGCCAGCACGATGGCCGCGGCGATGCCCGGCAGCCCGGCGTGGCGCACGACGCACCAGGTCGTCTCCCAGCGCGTGGCCCCCAGCGCCAGCGTCGACTCGCGCAACTGGCGCGGGATGTTGCGCAGCACCTCGTCGGTCACGGCTACTATCAGGGGAAACACCATGATGGCCAGGACGATGGCCCCGGCCAGCACGCTGTAGCCGCTGGGGTTGTCGGCCGCGAACAGCGGGAACCGCGTTCCCAGCGTGCCGCCCAGCGCCGGGGCCACAACCTCGCGGATGAGCGGCACGACGAACAGCACGCCCCACAGGCCGTAGACGACCGAAGGGATGCCCGCCAGCAGATCGACGACCGGCTTGACCATCGACCGCCGCTTCGATGAGGTGTATTCGGCCAGGTAGATGCCGCTGAGCACGGCCGGCGTCACGCCCAGTAACATGGCGAACGCCGTCACGATAAAGCTGCCGGCGATGAACGGCAGCAGCCCAAACGCCAGCTGGGTCGGATGCCACACGCGCGAGGTGAGAATGTCGACCAGTGATTGCTGCCGCAGGATGGGCAGCGCTTCATTGACGAGCACCAGGCCGATGGCCACCAGCAGAAAGATGAGCAACACCGCGGCGGCGGACAACACCCGCCGGGCGATGTTGCTCTTGATCGTCCGGGCTCGCCCGCGGGGGCGATGGAAATCCGGCGCGGCCGGCAGCGGCCTTACACTATCCAGTGATTTACCAGTCAAAGAGTCCGGTCGTGTAATTTCCATGGGATTCTCCTTTTCCTGTAGCGCATTGACGCGCCGCAGAGCCCGAACGGCTTTATACCGTTCGGGCTTCTCGATTGTGTCCCCTAATCAAGCGGTTAAAACGATTGCCCTTCCGGTCATCATTTTCCTATCAGGCCGAGCGCGGCGGTGATTTGCTCGGGATTCAGGTTCACATAGCCCGCATCGGGAACCAGCGCCTGCCCCTCCGTGAGGATCCACTCGTAGAAAGCGATGATGTCGGCGTCCGGCTCGCCCTTGGTCACTAGGTACAGCTCGCGGGCCGGCGGATAGGGGTAAGTGCGGCTGGCGATGGCCCCGGCGATGGCGTCTTTCG
>JAACJX010000145.1 GCA_014237545.1 Ardenticatenia bacterium
CGTCTTCCCCACGCCTCCCTTGCCGGAGGTTACTGTCAAGACTTGTGCACTCATACGCTTCTTCCTTTCGGACTATCTAGTTCCCGCCGCCACCGCGCACTTCTTGGCGGGCGGGGAATCAGGGGTCAGTGGCCGGTGGCCGGTGGTCAGAAAGGCCACGGGATCGCCGGTCGATTGGACCCTGACTGCTGTCCACTATCCACTGCCATGTCGCCACGGTTCGGCTACGATCTGATTGTCGCGGACGGCCGCTTGCTCCGGGATGGGAGCCCCGCGGCTGTCGTTGGGCGCGACGGCGATGTGCTCGGCGATGCGCAACTGTGTCGGGCTCAGGTCGAGCGCGCAGATGACCGCCGCCGCGTCGCCGGCCGCGCCGGCATGCACCAGCCCGCGCAGCCGCCCCCAGACGATCACGTTGCCCGTGGCGATGACTTCCGCCCCTGGATTCACGTCGCCCAGGACAACCACGTGNCCTTCATGCCACACCGACCGCCCCGAGCGCACCGTCTCGCGCAGGAGCAGGGCGTTGGCCGCCGGGGGCGCTTTGGGCGCGGCCGCGCCATTGGGCGATTCATGCAGCGCGTTGCCGTCCAGGTCCGTGGCGCTGCCCGACAACCTTGTCGCCAGCCCCAACTCCCGGGCGATGGCCCGCGTCTCGCCGTCGTCGGCGATGACCGCCCACAGCTCCAGGTCGTGGCCGGCGAACAGCTCCTGGAGGCCGGCCAACTGCTCGTGGTTCATNGCGCGTTTGCCCAGTTCCACGGCGATCCGGCCGTTCTGCAGGAAATCCCGCTTCTGTTCCAGCTCGCGGCGCAGCGGTTCGTAAACGGCAAAGTCCGGGTGGTCATTCACCCGGATCAATAAGCCGTCGCGAATCCCTTTGATGTCGATCTGTCGTGCCACCAGTGCCCGATGAGCCCTCAACCGGCCCGGATATGNCGGTTCTTCTGGCACATCCGGGCTGAATTGTTGAAATAATACAACAACATCGGCCAAATAGCAAGTGAAGAAAAGGTAACGCCGTCCGCGGCANGGCAAGCCGGGACGGCCGCTAGTCAAATAAACGGAGGCGTGGCCGCAGAGCGTTCNCGCGCNNGGAAGATNGGGCTCCTAGGACAACTCCACAACGCCATTCGCCAGCACGATCTCGTCGCGCTCGGCGACCCGGCACTGGAACAGGACCCGCCGGTCGGCCCCATCGTCGTCGCCCGAGCTGTCGCCTTGTACGGCCCACATCTCGGTGACGATCGTCTCCCCGGGGAAGACGTGCTTCGTGAAGCGCGAGCGGATGCTGCGTATGCGGGCCGGGTCGTTGCCGGCGAAATGGCGCAGCACCGCCCGCCCGGCAAAGCCGAACGTGCACAGCCCATGAAGGANCGGCCGCGCGAACCCGCCGGCCGCGGCGAAGGCCGGGTCGGCGTGGAGCGGGTTGTGGTCGCCCGACGAGAGGCGATAGAGAAGGGCCTGGTTGTCGTGGGTCTTTTCGTGGTGAATGGCGTCCGGGACGCGGTCGGGCAGCGCCGGGCCGGCCGACGACGGACCGCGCTCGCCGCCGAAGCCGCCGAGGCCGCGGATGAAGAGCGACACGCGGTTGTAGGCGAGCTCCTGGCCATCTTCGCCGGCGGTGAGGACATCGAGCAACACGAGCGCGCCGGAGCCCTTGTCGTAGATGTGGGCAATGTGGGCGGTATTGGTGACGGTGGCGCGGGTGGGCAGGGGCCGTTTCAGCTCCAGATATTGCTCGCCGTGGAGCAGCAGCGCCGGGTTGAACTTCAGTCCCGGCACGCTGGTGATCTGCCACAGTAGCGAGAACGGGAAGGTGACGGCGTAGGTCGGCAGGGCCTGGAAGCCGTCGCGGCTCAGCTCATAGACGAACTTCAGCTCGGATGCATCCAGCGGGTCGGCCGCCGCGCCGACCGATAGCGCGTAGAGGCTCAAATCGCCTTCGTCGAACGTGGTCGTGGTCGGCTGAAACGCGTAGCCGATGGCATCCAGCGGCCCGCCGGAAGAAGCGCGGTGCTGCGAGGCTGCCGGGGCGTTGGAAAGGNCTGGTTCTCCCCTGCTCCCTTTCTCCCCTTCTCCCCTGCTCCCCTGCAAGTTCCCCACCACCGGCGCGAACGAGTCCATCGGCGTCTCCGGATAGGTGGCGTCGCCGAAGTCCTGGACGGCCGGCCATCGCTCGGCTACGGCTTCTGGTGTCAGCGCGGCATCCAGCGGCAGGAAGGCGCCCTTGGCCCGCTGCCAGCGGACCCGCGCCACCCAGCCCGCGCCGACCTCGAACACCTGACCCGTCTCCTGGCTGGACTCGTGGCACAGGTAGGCGACGAGCGGCGCGACGTACTCCGGCTTGAGCGCGGCGACCATATCCGGTGGCAGGATCGTCTCGGTCAGGCGCGACCCGGCCAGTGGGGCGATGGTGTTGACCAGCACGTTGCGCTTCTGGCCCTCGACGGCCAACGAATTGGCCAGCCCGAGCAGGCCGAGCTTGGCGCTGCCATAGTTGGCCTGGCCGAAGTTGCCGTAGAGTCCGGCGGCCGAGCTGGTCATAATGACGCGGCCGTAACCCTGGTCGCGCAGGTAGGGCCAGGCGGCGTGGGTGACCTTGAANCCGCCGTAGAGGTGCACGCGGTAGATCCGCTCCCAGTCCTCTTCGGACATCTTGTGGAAGCTGGTGTCGCGCAGGATGCCGGCGTTGTTGATGACGATATCGATCCGGCCGAAGGCGTCGAGCGCGGCCTGGACGATGCGCTCGCCGTGCTCGACGGAGTCATAGCTGGCGACGGCCGTGCCGCCGCCGGCGCGAATATCCTCGACGACGCGGTCGGCGGCCGACGTGCTGGCGCCGTCGCCATGCCGGCCGCCGCCCAGGTCGTTGACGACCACAGCCGCGCCGCGGGCTGCCAGGAGCAGCGCGTAGGCCCGCCCCAGCCCGCCGCCCGCGCCGGTAATAACGGCCACCCGGCCGTCAAATCGCAGTTCGTTATTCATGGCTCTCCTCAAAGATTGAATCCACAGATTTCACAAATAGTTCTTCCATGATCGAATTGTTATTAGCAATTCCTTTATCGTCGATCTTAATCTGTGTCATCTGTGAAATCTGTGGATGCTTTTAGCTTGGGGTTATTCGCGTGCCGCTCGCGGTCGCGCGCGGTCTTTTTGTCCATTGTGGCGGCGAAGGCGGCCGTCAGGTCGACGCCGGTCTGGTTGGCTAGGCAGATGAGGACGAACAGCACGTCGGCGAACTCCTCGGCCAGGTCGCGCCCTTCGTCCGATGGTTTGAAGCTCTGGTCGCCGTACATCCGCGACATCAGCCGGGCGACCTCGCCCACCTCTTCCACCAACACAGCCAGATTGGTCAGCTCCGAATAGTAGCGCACCCCGACCGTGCGGATCCATTCGTCCACCTGGTCTTGCGCCTCACGTATGGTTAAATCTGTCATAAGAGAATCCAGGGGAATGGAACTTCGCGGTCGAAAGGAATTTGTCGACTTTCAAATTCGACTNCCAGCGCTTCTTGATATACAGCCTCGAGAAAACCATTTCCTAATTGATTATGTANTTCCANAGCTGCGCCAATAATTGAATACGTTTGTGGGTCCCGAGGCAAAGCATTCATCTACGGTCTCAAAATCTGTGGAATCTGTGAAATCTGTGGATTTCTNCTTATTTTTCATTGCCGAGAAGTTCGTAGAAGACGGGCGGCCGGCGGCGGGGGGTGACTTGCTCGGCGGCGAAGGCCACGCGCAGNAGCAGGTGTTCCTCCCACGGCCGCGCCATCGCCTGCATGCTCGTCGGCAGGCCGCGCGAGTCGTAGCCCACCGGGAAGGCGATGGCCGGCAGCCCGGTCAGGTTGCCCGGCATCGCGAAACGCATCAACTCCGTCACAGCGCTCAGGTCCGACCAGCCGTCGTCCTCGCAGTTGTCGGGCACGATCGGCGCGGTGATGGCCGTCGTCGGCGTCAGGATCACGTCCACCGTTTGGAAGGCGNGCCGGAAGTGGCCCAGNGCGCGCGTGCGCACGCGTTGCGCCTGCAGNTAATCGGCCGACGTCGTGGCNCGCCCCAGGGTTAGATTGATCCGCGTCGACGGGCTAAGTTCCGCCCAATGCTCCTCNTGCAGCGACATGTTNGCCGCCATCTCGGCCAGGATGGTGACCACCTGCGCCAGGCGCATCTCATTCAACTCGGGGATCTCTATCTCGTGCAGCGTTGCGCCCATTTCCACCAGCTGGCGCGTGACTTGCTCGCAATCGCGCACTATGGCCGCCTCGGCGTGCTCGAACCACGCCCGGTAGATGCCCAGCCGTACCCCGCGCAAATCGGTCTGGTCCCAGCCGTCGAGGCGGACCGGCGGCTGGTGGAGCGAGTTGGGATCGCGCCGGTCTGGCCCGGCGATGACGGCGTAGGCCACAGCGGCGTCGCCCACCGTGGCCGTGATGGGGCCGAGGTGGCCCATTGACCAGGTGAGCGGCGCGGCCCCGTGCTCGCTGACCCGGCCGAACGTCGCCTTGAGGCCGACCATGCCCGTCAGCGCGGCCGGGATGCGGATCGAGCCGCCGCCGTCGGCCCCAATGGCGATGGGGCAGAGCCCCGCCGCCACGGCCGCGGCCGAGCCGTTGGAGCTGCCGCCGGCGTGGCAATCGAGGCTGTAAGGGTTGCGAATGATCCCGTGGTGTTGGTTGAACCCGTCAGGGTTGATGCCGATCTCGTGCATGTTGGTCTTGCCGATGAGCAGCGCCCCGGCGGCGCGCAGACGGGCGACCACCGTCGCGTCTTCGGCTGCCGGCGTCCGGCCCAAAAAGCTGGTGCCGACCGTCGTGCCATAGGGCACCTGATCGACCTCATCCTTGACGGCGATGGGCACGCCATCGAGAAGGCCCAGCGGCCGGCCGGCCCGCAGGCGTTCGGCCGAGGCGCGAGCTTGCGCCATCAGGTCGTCGCGGTTCGTGGCCCGGAAAGCGCGCAAGGGCCGCGGGTCGTCGTCGCTGTCGGCGATGGCCGCCAGCACCCTCTCGGCCACGATCTCGGGATCGCTCGTTCCATCGCGGTAGGCGCGGGCATAGTCGGCCGCCGACGGCAAGGGTTCCCGATTGGGCATCGCCAGTAGTTGCGCCTCCAGCCCGGCCACGTCGACCGGCGGCGCGCCCTGATGGGCAACCGCCTCTTCAATGGCCAGCGGGTAGAAAGTGGGTGGGTCAGAGAATCGAAGCTCGCGCAGCGAGGGGATGCCGCCTTGCTTTAACAACTGGTTGACCAGTGGGCCGCGAATCGGGCCTTTGTCCAGCGTCGAGGCAAATAACCGCAGCGTGCGGCCATTGAGTTTGGGCAGGTCAAGAGAGGTCAGATTGTATGTGTCGGTCATGGCAGCATCCTGTTCATTGGACTGTGTTTGATCAGAGGATAGGGGGCGACCTGGTAGGCCACGAGGGCCGGTCAGTCGCCGGTCGGTCATTGGTCGTTCGTCAGTGGCGATAGTACCAGACCGTGGCGGCGACAGCGACAACGCCGAGCACGATCCAGTTATAGGGCCGGGGGACTAGCGCGGCCACGGCCAGCCCGCCGAACATGCCCAGGCCGATGCCCAAAAACGCGCCGACGAGCCGCCGCTGGGACGGGTCCATGCGCGCGCCGCGCTGGAAGGAAGCGGCCGGCAACGTCCAGAGGGCCAGGACGAACAGAAAGAACANCGAGCCGATGAGCGCGGCCGAGAGGCCGCCGAATATTGGCTGGAGCAGGTACATGATGGCGATACCGACCCCGACGAGCAGGAGCGAGAGGATGAGGCGTATAGACATGGCGTAGGATGGGAAAAACTAGGGCAGCGAGGAGTCAGACGATACAGCCTTGTCGCTGGCTGGCCGCAATGTTTCCAACAGGAGCCAGAGGCTCACCAGCAAGATGAAACCGCCGTAAAACCCGGCCATNACGCCCAGCCCCATGAAAAGCGCCGGGCCGACCCCACCCGTCAGAACCAGCGAAGCCGCGATGGCTATAATGCCGGCCAGAATGAGGCCGCCGATGGTATAGACCAGACAGCCCGGNACGCCAAACCGCGGNTCCCGGTTGCGGCGCAGGTGCAGGGCGTATTCGATCAGCCCGCCGGCCNGGGCGACGACGACGCCAATGGCCATGCCGATCAAGAAGAGATCCAGGTTGCTTGTTCCGGCCAATACGCTCATATCTATGCGTGATGACGGCCTCTGGAGTCACGCGCCGTCGTGCAGCGCGTGCTACCTGAATTCTAACGTGACCTGTCCGCGGCGCAACCTGGAAAGAGTAAGACCCCAGAGGCCTCAGAAGGCCTCTGAGGTCTNGGTCAGATCCCTGGGCTGGCCGGTCGCCNACAAGACGTTGGTCCACAGCCAGTCATCCGGATCGATTTGCTTGCGCCGCCGGACGGCGGCCGGGATGGGCACGTGGGTGTACTGATTGTTCCAGTAGCCGACGAGCATGTTGGTACGGCCGCTCATCGCGGCGTGGACGGCGTTGAAGCCTAGCAGCAGGCAGTAGGCCGAGTCGTAGGCGTTGGCCGGCAGGCTGCGAATGATGTAGCTGGGATCGATGTACTTCATGGAGATCGGCATGCCGGCGCGGGCGAAGTACTCCTTGATGGCCGACTTCAGGAACAGGCCGATGTCACCGAACTTGACGTTGCCGGAAGCGTCGCGTTCGCCCTCGCGGCCGACGAGCTGCTGGCCCGCGCCCTCGGCGACGGCGATGACGGCGTGACCGCGCTGCCGCAAACGTTCCTCGAGCGCCGGCAACAGCGCCTCCATCGTGAACGGCGATTCGGGCACCAGGCAGAAATTGACCTGGCTGTCGGCCAGCGCGGAGTAGGCGGCGATGAAACCCGACTCGCGGCCCATNAGCTTNACGAGGCCGATNCCGTTGCGGACGGCGATGGCCTCNTTGTGAGCNGCCTGCACAGCGCGGCGGGCTTCGGCCGTGGCCGTCACGAAGCCGAAAGAGCGTTCGATGAGAGAGATGTCGTTNTCGATCGTCTTGGGGATGCCGACCACGGCGATNGGCAGGNCGCGTCGTTCGATCTCCGCGGCGATGGCCGCCGCGCCGCGCTGCGTCCCGTCGCCGCCGATGGTGAAGAGCAGGCTGACGCCGCGCTCGACGAGGGTATCGACTATCAGGCCCACGTCCTGGTTGCCGCGCGACGTGCCCAGCACCGTGCCGCCCAACTCGCCGATGGCCTCGACGTTTTCCGGCGTCAGCATTTTCGGCTCGTGGCCGTAGGCGGCGACCAGCCCTTCGTAGCCGAAGCGAAAGCCGAAGATGGTCGCGACGCCGTAGTGGTGGTGCAGGCTGAGGACGATGGCCCGGATGACGTCGTTGATGCCGGGGCAGACGCCGCCGCAAGTGACGATCCCGGCGCGGACCTGGGCGGGGTCGAAGAAGAGGCGCTCGCGCGGGCCGGCGGCNTCGAACGACGGCGGCTCGCGCCCGGCGGCCAGGTCGCGGCGGATGAGGGCCGGATTGGTCTCGCAGATGACGCGCTCGTCGTCGGGGGTGAATCGCGCCAGGCGCATNGGGTTGCTCACCTTGGCCTTCCCCAGGCGGTCGATAGTCAGGTCGACGTCATATTCGCGTTCAGTCACAATGTCCTCCAGGAAAAGATATGATCCGCAGATTTCGCAGATTTCGCAGATTCCAAAAAATAATCTGCGTAATCTGCGTAATCTGCGGATTCTTCTTCTANCCCACCGGCAGCGGCTCGTCGCTGGCCAGCGCGGCGTCATCGTTGAGGTCAGCGGCGGCGATAAGGTCGATGGGGGAGCGCGAGAAGCGGACGGTGGCGGCTCGCGCCCGGCTGTCGCGCTCGTGGCCCAGTGACCACTGCGCTTGCTCGATCAGCAGTGCCAGCGCCAGCGCCCGGCCGAGCGTCAGCGCGAATCGACGCGCCCCGGCTTCCAGCGCCGCGCGGTCGTTGGCCCGCTCCGGCAGCCAGTGGAGGGCGTTATAGACGGCGCCTATTGCCACGCGACCAGCCTCAGCAAGGGCCGGGTCCGTGGCCGACCGGACAGCGGCGCTCACCTTGCGCTGGAGCGCAGCCAGCCCGGCCGGATCATGGGCAAAGGCCCGCAGCGTGTCGAGCGACAGCACGTTGGTCGTCCCTTCCCAGATGGGCATGACCTGGCTGTCGCGCAGGAGCAGCGGCAGGCCGGTATCCTCGACGTAACCCGCGCCGCCGTGGGCCTCCAGTACCTCCGAGGCCACAGCCACGGCCTGCCGGCCGGTAGTTAACTTGGCGATGGACGTGAGCAGGCGCAGCAGGTCGGCGTCCTCGGTGGAGATGTCGCCGGCTTCTTCGCGGCCGATCAGCTCAACGAGATAGAAACTCAGATGGAACGCGGCCTCGGTCTCGGCCTGCAAGCCGGCCAGCGTGTCAACGTGGAGCGGCTGGCGCGAGAGCGGCGCGCCGAAGGCCTCTCGCCGCCGGGAGTAGTCGCGGGCCAAGGCCAGGCCGCGCCGCATCGTGGCCGCGGCCATGACGCTGTTCCAGGTGCGCGTCAGGTGGAGCATGGGAATGATATTGCGCACGCCGTTACCCAGTTCCCGAACCGGCACCGCCAGCGTGCCCTCAAGCATCAGCTCGGCCGTCGGCACCTTGCGCGTGCCCAGTTTGTCCTTGAGCCGGTTGATGGTGATGTTGTTGAGCCGGCCATTCTCGTCGCGCAATTCCAGATAGAACATCGCCAGGCCGCGGCCGCCGGGGCCGTTGCCCTCCGGCCGGGCCAGCGTCAGGGCCATTTGCGAGGTGGTGGCGCTGGTGAACCACTTGCGGCCGTGCAGGTGCCAGTTTTCGGCCTGGTCCAGCGTGGCGATCGTCTCCGACAGGCNGACGTCAGAGCCGCCGGTGGACTCAGTCATCCACTGGCCGCTCGTCCAGAACGTGGCCGGGTCGCGGCTGGTCAGGCGCGGCACCGCGCGGTCGATCAACTCGCGGTTGCCGCTTAGGATCAGCGTGCGGGCCGCGCCGTCGGTCATGGCCAGCGGGCAGGTATAGACATCGGTCGAGGGGTGGAACAGGTAAGCCAGGGCGAACTGGTAGGGGCGGGCGAAGCGACCGTAGTCCGACTCGTAGGCCGCGCCGACGATGCCGAACTCGGCCGCCAGCCGCTCGGCGCGCTTCCAGACGGCCGTCACCTCGATGTGGTCGACGCGCTCGCCCCAGGCNTCCCATTGNGTGAGTANCGGCTCGTTGAGCCGGTCAGCCAGNTGCANCTCGTACAGNTCGCCGCCGGCCAGTTGGCCCATCTCGCGCAGCGACGGCTCGACAGNGGCCAGCATGTCGGGCGGCAGCACGCGGCGCATGTAGGCGCGCAAGACGCGGTCGTCGTCGTACTGGTTGCCCAACTGCGGGGCGGGTTGGTTAAATGGCTTGAAATTCATGTCGTCCCCCATGTAGCACCCGCTACAAAAAAGCTTCGATCTCCGATTCACTGAACCCCGCCTCGCGCAAGATCTCGGCCGTGTGCGCCCCAAGCGGGGCGCCGACGTGACGATAGACTTCTCGACTGTCGTTGGCCGCTCCGCCGGAGAAGCGCCACGGGCTGGCGATCTGCCGCTGCGCCCCGCCGTCCGGTTTGGGCACGTCGACTATCAGCCCGCGCGCGGCCACGTGTGGCTGGGCCAGCGCCTCTGGCACCGTCAGCACCGGCTCCACACACACGTCGAGCGGCGCGAATACCTCGATCCACTCGGCCAGCGGGCGGGCGGCGACGGCGGCGCGTATTTCGACCTTAACCCTGGCTTGACTGGCTTCATCGAGGCTCAAGCCGGGCGCGATCAGATCAGGCCGGCCAATGGCGGCGCAGAATCCTTCCCAGAATTTTGGCTCCAGGCTGCCGACGGAAAGCCAGCGGCTGTCGGCCGTCTCGTACAGGTCATAGGCCCGGCCGCCGTTGAGGGCCATGCCCTCCGGCGCGGGCGTCTCCCCGGCGACGAGGTGGTGGCTAATGAGGTGGGCTTGCCAGGCCAGCATCATGTCGAACATGCTCACGTCGACATACTGACCTTCGCCGGTGGCGGCGCGACGGACGACGGCCGCCAGCAGCCCGACCNGCGCCCCCAGCGCCCCGCCGCCNATATCGGCCACCTGGACGCCCAACGGCGGCGGGCCGGTCTCGCGGCGGCCGCTGTAGCTGAGCGCGCCAGACAGGGCCAGATAGTTGTTGTCGTGGCCGGCGCGGTCGCGCCAGGGGCCGGTCTGGCCGTAGCCGGTCAGGGCGCAGTAGATGAGTGCGGGGTTGGCGGCACGCAAGCTGTCGTAGCCGATGCCCAGGCGGTCCATCACGCCCGGCCGGAACTGCTCGATGAGGATGTCGTAGCCGCCGGACACCAGCCGGCGGATGGCNTCGGCCGCGCCGGGCTGCTTCAGGTCCAGCGCGAGAGAGCGCTTGTTGCGGTTGAGGACGCCGTGCCAGGCGGACGTATCGCCATCGTAAGGCGGCAGAAAGCGCACCATATCGGGCCGGGTGGGCGATTCGACGCGGACGACGGCCGCGCCCATGTCGGCCAGCGCCATCGTGGCGAAGGGGCCGGGGAGCAGCGCGGTGAAGTCGAGTACCTTGAGCGAAGCCAGCGGGCCGGGCATCCTGTCCTCCAGTTCTTGTAGGCTATAGAGTAGCGCAAGCGGGTGGCGGCGGCTAGTGATCGGGGAGCGGGGGAGAAAGTGAGAAAGGGAGCAGGGAAACCCCCTCCACCCCTTCACCCCTGTTCCCATGTTTCGCGGCAGTCGGCGGGCGGCGGCCGGCAGGATACAATAGGCGGTAATGGGAGCGTNGAACCCGCCTCTGATGAGAAAAAAGCCCATTGGCCGGGTATGGATCGTCCCGGCCGTTGCCGGCGCGTTCTGGTTTGTGGCCGGGCTGGCCCTGTCGCGGCTGCTCTACGAGGGCTTTTTCCCGGCGATGAGCGGGCTGGGAAGGCCGGCCGGGGCATTCGGATTGGGGGCACTGCTGGGCGGGCTGGGCGCGGCGGTGACGATTTTGCTCGGGAAGCGGCCGGGAGGCGCGAACCCGGNGCTCTTGGCCNTGGCGTTCCTGCCGCTGCTGATTAACCTNTTCTGGCTATTCGATCCAATGGTAGACCTGGCCCGCGGCCGCTTTCTGTTTGCNGCCGGGTTGTGGCTCGCGGCTGTCCTGCTGGCGTGGNCGGTGCTGGGCGATGAAGACCGGCGNTGGCGGTGGCTGGGGCCGTGCTTCCTGGGNGTGGCGCTGCTNCCNGTTTACTTGTNAACCATGTCAAGCGCCGTTGGCGCGGCCGANGCGTTCGAGTTCCAGGTGGTCGCGCCGCAACTGGGCATCGCCCACCCCACCGGCTATCCGCTCTACCTGCTGCTGGGCAAACTTTTCTCGCTGCTACCGTTCGGCACGCCGGCTTGGCGGGTGAACCTGGCTTCGGCATTCTTTGCCGTGGCGGCGGTCGTGGTCATTTTCCGGCTGGCCCTGGAGATGCTCCGGCGGCCGCTGCCGGCGCTGGCGGGGGCCGTGGCCCTGGGTCTCGTGCCCGTCTACTGGAGCCAGGCGATCATCGCCGAGGTTTATACCCTGCACGCGCTGGTGGTGGCGGTGGCCTTGGGGTTGATGATGAAGCTCATCGCAGGACCACAGACCACAGACCACGGACCAAAGGGCGTGGCCGGCGGCCCCTCCTCGGCTATCGATCGCAAGATCATGGTCGGCCTGGCGTTCGTGCTGGGCTTGGGGTTGACCAACCACCTGACCACTGTCTTTTTGCTGCCGCCGGCGGCGCTGGCTGTCCTGTTCAATCTGTGGCCGGCGCTGGCCCNCCGCTCTTCGACCCTCAGTCGCCGCCGTTCGTTGATACCTCTCTTTCTTCAGATGCTCATTGCCTTTGCCGTGCCGCTGTTGCTCTATGCCTACCTGCCGTTGCGCTGGGAAGCGGTGAACCGGGAGCCGATGGGCGCCGGCCGCTTCATAGAGTGGGTGATCGGCGGCCGGTTCCAGGGCGCGCTCCAGTGGGGGGCGTGGCTGCGCGACCCAGCCCGCCGCGCGATCGTCGGCCGCCTGCTGCTGGATGCATGGGGCTGGTTCTACCTGGTGCTGGCGGCCGTGGGGCTGGTGTGGCTCTTCATCCGCCATTGGCGGGCGGCGCTGGTGCTGCTGGTGGCGGCCGCGGGATTTACTTTCTACGCGCTGAACTATTATGTGCCCGATCTGGCGGTGTTCCTCATCCCCACTCATGTGGTTATCGCGGTGTGGGTGGCGGCGGGGGTGGCCGGGATAATGACGTTGGGTGAAAGGGGAAGAAGGGGATCCGCAGATGACGCGGATATCAGACTAGAAACCGGGTATTTCCCAAAAAACTCTGTATTTAAAGTTCTGGCCGCGCTGGCGTTTATCGTCGCCTTGCTGCCGGCTTTGCTGGCGGCCGGGGGGCGGTGGGCGGTGGTCGACCAGTCGGGGCGGGACGGTGGGGAGCCCTGGGCCCGGCTGGCGCTGGCGCAGCCGTTGGCGCGGCGGGCGGCAATTCTGGCCGACAGCGAGAAGATCGCGCCGCTCTACTACCTGCAACAGGCCGAGGGGCTGCGGCCTGACCTGAACATCATGGTGTTGCCCGACGAGGCCGCCTACCGGGCGGAACTGGACGCGCGATTGGCCGCGGGGCAGGCGGTTTATCTGGCGCGCTACCTGCCGGGGCTGGCCGGCGTCTATCACCTGCGATCGGCCGGCCCATTGGTTGAGGTCAGTCGCGAGCCGCTGGCCGAATTGCCCGCGGGCGTCGTGGAATCCGGGCAGTCATTCGGCCCGCTGCGTATTCTGGGACACAAGGAAAATGCGACGGCCGACGCGGCCAATCTGACCCTGTTCTGGGTGCTGGAACGCCCGCTGGCCGCGGGAGAAGAGCCGCCGGTCATCTTCCTGCGCTGGTCGAGCGGCGAAATCGGCACGCGCGGCGCGCACCCGGCGGGCGATACGTACCCGGTCAATGCCTGGCGGCCGGGCGAGATCGTGACCGACTTCCATCAACTGCCCTTGCCCGATGGTCGTTGCGGGGCCGTGGAGTGCGAGCTGGCGATCGAAGTGGCCGTCGCACCCCGCTTCACGCCCGCGGCCGAGTTGGAGTGGCAATCGGTGGCATCCGTGCCGGTCGGGCCGCGACCGGGGCCGGTCGGCGCGCCGCGTCGGGCGCAGTTCGATGGCTTCGCGCTGGACGGCATCGACTTCCCTGCGGCCGCCCGGCCGGCAACGGCGCTGCCGCTCCGTTACAGTGGCTTCGGCGACGGGGAGAGCCTGAATTTTTTGCTGGTGCCAGCCCACGCGGTGAGCAGCTTTGTCTTCCCCGCCGGCCGCGGCCCGATCGCCGGACCGGCGGCCACGAACTCGACAGCCTTCGCGGCCGAGATCGAGGCGGCGGCGGAAACGGGACCGCACGCGCTCATCGCTTACGCGGCTGGTGACGGGGGGGCCGCGTGTGGCTGGCTGTCGCCGTTGATGACGGGTTGCGTGGCGGCCGAGATTGACATCAGCGGTGCGCCGCTGCCGGCGGGGGCGACCAATTTCGACGACAAGATCGCCCTGGTAGATNTCGACGTGGATGGCGANGGCTTCGCGCCGGGCGGGCAACTGCCGGTGACGATCACCTGGCAAGGGCTGGCCGAGATGAGCGAGGATTACACCGTGTTCGTGCAGGTACTCGACGCGGCCGATCGGATTGTTGGTCAGGTGGACGCCTGGCCGGTTCAGGGCACGCTCCCGACGAGCCAGTGGGAGCCGGGCGAGACCATCGTCGATCCCTACATCATCCCGCTCAGCTCCGACCTGCCACCGGGCGACTACCGGCTGCACGTGGGCCTCTACCTGCTGGCGTCGGGACAGCGGCTACCGGTGGTCGATGAGGCTGGGAACGCGGTGGATGATAAGGTGGAGATGGGGATTGGTGGGGAGTAAGAGGGTGGGGAAGTGGGTCAGTTAATCAATAGGGCGGTTCTTAACTGATCACTCGTCACTTCCCCATCTCCTTGTCCATGCGCTCGAGGAGCGCCATCAGGGGGTCGGGGGCGCAGAAATCCTCGGCCGCNGCGTCAATGGCGATGACGGGCGCGTCCCGGTTGGCAGCCATCCAATCGCCGACGAACTGCTCCATCAGGACCAGATCGTCGCGCTGGGCGATCTCCAGCGGACGGCCGCGGCGGGCATAACGCGCCTCGACCACCGGCAGCGGCGCGGTCAGATAGAGGATGAGGTCGGGCGGGCCGAGCAAGGCCCGAAGCTCGCCGTGGAGCCGGCCCAAGAGGGCGTATTCGGCCGCCGACAGGTAACCCTTGTGATGAAAGAGGCGGGTGAAGCCGTGGAAATCGAGGTCCAGGCCACCGTCGATAAGCCCATGGCGCGGACCGTGACGGACGGCGCGTTCTTGCTCGGCGCGCAACAGGAAGTAATCAACCTGATTGGCCAACGCGTAGCGGGCCGGGTCGGCAGCCATAAGTGCCTGGAACGGCCGCTCGGCGTGCTGCTCCAGCCCGCTGGCGAATGGCCGGCAGCGGCACAGCCCATCGGCCAGCGTCGTCTTGCCGACGCCGGAGTTGCCGGCGATAACGATGACTTTGCCCATAAGAGAAGAGGAGAATCCGCAGATTTCACAGATTATGCAGATTGAAGAATTACTCTCTTAAATCTGCGTAATCGGCGTAATCTGCGGATCAATACGCCGCCGGGGCGGGCGATGAGAAGGTGAANGCGCCATAACCGACGACGCGATTGAGCGGGCCGCCGGTGTCGCCGGAATTGCGCAGGTCGACCAGGTTGGCGACGAGGNCGTNACGCCGGGCCACGGTCATNAGCCCGGCAATCGCCTCTCGACCGCAGGCGCTATCCTCGCGCAGCGCCTCGGGCCGCAGGCCGGTGATCGCGCCGGCCGTCTCGCGGTCCAGCTGCTGTGCGGTGTCATGGCTGTGGTAATGGCTGAGATCCGAGCTGATGACGATGCGCGTCTCGGGGCCATCCCACAGGGTATCGATCGCGGCGGCCACTTCGGCTGCCGAAGACCAGCCGACCAGCAATGGCACGATGGTGAAATCGAGGAACAACTCCTGCAGGAACGGCAGTTGGACCTCGAGGCAGTGCTCCGGTTGGTGAGCGGCGTCGTCGATGGCCACGCNNGGCAGCGCCAGCACGGCCGCGCGGGCCGTTTCATCCACCGGCACGGGGCCGAAAGGCGTATCGAAGGCGGNTGCGCCGCTGATCGCCAGCCCTTGCACCGGAGCATAGTGGGCCGGCCCGATGAGGANGAACCGCTTGACCGGCACATCGCTGCACGCCAGATGCACGTAGGCCGAGGCGGCGATGGGGCCGGAATAGGGGTAGCCGGCGTGGGGGGCGATGATGGCTTTTACCAGCGGGTAGTTCTCGCAATCCTCAGGCGCGTCGGCCTCGTTCAGGTAGCGCCGGATATCGGTTTCAAGCTGTTGGGGGTCGGCGGGATAAAATTGACCGGCGACAGCCGGCGGGCGAATGGTACGGGTCGTCATGGGTGCTCCAGAATGCGGACTCCACCACTATANAAAANAATATTCAGACCTGACAGGTGGGCGGTGCTGAACCCNGTCGTCGTCAGGAGATTTTATCCGTCCACCTGTCAGGTCTCAANCATACCTATAGTATAATATAGTTACCGATTGTGTGGGATTGGGTTTCCCGACCCACCCCACGGGAGGTTGACATCATGGAACCGGTAACGGGCATCGCGACAACCTATTGGCACCGGCTGGCCGATGGCCGGGTGCAATGCGACGTCTGCCCGCGGGCCTGCAAGCTCCACGACGGCCAGCGCGGCCTTTGCTTCGTGCGCGGCGCGGCCGGCGGGGAGATCGTCCTGACAACGTACGGCCGCTCCAGCGGCTTCTGCGTCGACCCCATCGAGAAAAAGCCGCTCAACCACTTCCTGCCGGGCACGCCGGTGCTCTCCTTCGGTACGGCCGGCTGCAACCTGGCCTGCAAGTTCTGCCAGAACTGGGACATCAGCAAGTCGCGCGAGTGGGACACGCTGGCCGACGCCGCTTCGCCGGGGACGATCGCCGCCGCGGCCGAGCAACTCGGCTGCCGCAGCGTGGCCTTCACCTACAACGACCCGGTCATCTTCATGGAGTACGCCGCCGATGTCGCCGACGCCTGCCGCGCGCGGGGCATCAAGGCCGTAGCCGTGACGGCCGGGTACATCACCGCCGCCGCCCGGCCAGAGTTCTTCGCCCACATGGACGCCGCCAACGTCGATCTGAAGGGCTTCACCGAGGAGTTCTATCGTGACGTGTGCGCCGCCGAACTGGGGCCGGTGCTCGACACGCTGCGTTACCTGAAGCATGAGACCAGCGTCTGGTTCGAGCTGACAACGCTACTCATCCCGGGCCTCAACGACAGCGACGCCGAACTGGACGAGATGACGCGCTGGGTGGCGGCTGAACTGGGGCCGGACGTGCCCATGCACTTCACNGCCTTCCACCCNGACTANAAGCTGCTCGACCGGCCGCCCACGCCGCCGGCGACGCTGAGCCGGGCGCGGGNCATCGCCCTGTCCAACGGCGTNCGCTATGCCTANACCGGCAACGTCTACGACGAGGCCGGCGGCAGCACCTATTGCCACCANTGCGGCGAGCGGCTCATCGGNCGCNACTGGTACGTGCTGACGGCCTGGAACCTGACTGAGGACGGGCACTGCCGNCGCTGCGGCACTGCCTGTGCCGGCATTTTCGACGGGCCGCCGGGCCGCTGGGGCGCGCGCCGGCGGCCCGTGCGACTGGCGGAGGCGGCACATCGCTGAGGCGGAGCACCGGCGACGTGCCGGCAAGCACAATGCCGTGGGGCGTAACGCGCGGGCGGTGTGGCGCGACACGCTCTTGCTGCTGCGGCAGTTCGCCTGGCCGCTGCTGATCTTTGCCCTGGTCATCGTCGGCGGTGGACTGCTCTATTACGTCCTGGCCCTCAGCGCCGGCGAGCCGGTGGACACGCCGGCCGAGGCCGTTTATCTGGTCCTGGGGCTGGCCTTTTTCCAGCCCACCGGGGATTTTCCCCACGTCTGGTATCTGCAGCTGTTTTATTTCATCATGCCCATCGTCGGCATCGGCATCTTCGCTTTCGGGCTGGCCGACTTCGGGCGGCTGTTCTTCAACCGCCGGTCCCGGCGCAAGGAGTGGGAAATGGCCGTCGCTTCCACGTTTAATCGCCATATGGTGCTCATTGGCCTGGGCCACCTGGGTTTTCGCGTCATGCAGACGCT
>JAACJX010000081.1 GCA_014237545.1 Ardenticatenia bacterium
GATCTCGACGGTCTCCTGGGCAAAGCCACGATACTCAATGCCATCATATAGCCGCCCAAGCACCCGGGCTGTGTCCTTCATCGACTCCTTGTGGCCGATCTGGGAGCCTTCGGGGCCCAGATAGGTCACATGCGCCCCCTGGTCAAAAGCGGCCACCTCGAACGCGCACCGCGTGCGCGTCGACGCTTTTTCAAAGATCAGCACGATATTTTTGCCTTTCAACCGCGGCTGTTCGTACCCTCCATATTTGGCCGCCTTGAGGTCGGCCGATAATTTCAGGAGAAAACGCAACTCATCCGGCGTGAAGTCCAATTCTTTCAAAAAGCTGCGGTTTCGTAGATTGAATGCCATCGTCGTTATCCTTTTTCGAATAGTTCGTTCATCTTTCGGGCCATTTCCACGTCCAGATTGCTGATCGCATTGTCGAGATCATGCGTCACCAGGTCGACCCGCACGCGATTATAAACATTACACCATTCCGGGTGGTGATCCCTTTTATCCGCGTAAACAGCCACACTCACCATCCAGCCGATGGCACTGCCGAACGAACGGAACTTGAATTCCCGGTGCAACTTGCCGTCTTTCACTTCCCAACCGGTTAATTCGGCTAATACCTCTTGAATCTCCTCATCTTCGAGCTTTCTGCGGGCCATAACTGGTCAGTCCTCCTTGATGAATTTTTGTGGGGTAAGCCTATCGTTTTGGGAAATAAGACCAGACCGGATAGGAATGGCCCGTCGGCTCGAAGCCAAATCGTTCGTACAGTCGCTGGGATGGCCGGTTGTCGGCCTGAGTATTCAGGGTGACTGTGCTGATATTTTGCAGGCGGTAATTATACAGAGCATTCGCCAGCAGGGCGGCCCCAATCCCCTCTCCCTGGTGGTCCGGATGCACAGTCATGCGTGATAGATGCGCGTTGCCGTCGCCGCCGGTACTGAATTGAAAGGCCACCGGCTCGCCGTTCAGCACCGCCACGGTATAGCTAATCGAGTGCCGCCAGGCCAGAAACAAGTCGTCGCCGCTATGGCGCCACCGGGGCTCGAACGTCGCGGCCTCTATCGCCTCCAGAGCCGGGATATCCTCCATCAGCAACGGCCGAATGNNCAGCCCNNCCGGCGCGGNATANGAAGGGACAGCCAGCCCCTCNTTGCGATAGCCGATCACGTTGGCGACCGGANCGAACCCAAGGCGTTCCAGCCAGTGGAGAGGCCAGTAATCNGTCAGGAACCAGGCGATCTCGTTGATGTTTGGATCCAGGTCGTNGAGGACGGCCGCGAACATCGCCTCCGCCTGGGCAAATCCGGCAACCGAATCGACGGCTGCCACGCGCACCCAGGCCGCCGGCAGTGGTTCGGCGGCCACTGCCATNCAGCCAATGATCTCCGCCGCGAAGNCAGACTCACGCAGAGAGTTTTGNCCCGCCGNCTCATCCAGNCCGGCCCGCNCGCACACGACAAACCCCGGCCNATCCAGCCACTCTCCGGGCAGCCGCCAGTCGATATGGATGTGGACATAGACGCCATNACGCAANAGCTTCTGGACGGCCCCTGCATCAAGCCGCGTGGCCTTNCGAACGCCCNTGTGNGCGGTCGAANCCTCTTCCNTAGAGTTTGCTAATTGCATATGGCTATTGTACACTACATAAGAATCTTGAGTTATCCCATATAAAGGAAACAAGGGACGCGCGAGAAGGCAGCAGGCCTATCCAGCGGCGTGCTCTATCGAAGGAAAATGGCAACCGATCAGGCAAAAGCGCGGGCGTTAGAAAACACCGTCGCCACGCTGACGAAGCGTTTTGGCGATGGCATTATCATGCGNCTGGGTCAGGCGACTCANATGCAAGTAGAGTCGATNCCGACCGGCGCCCTNTCCCTTGACATCGCGTTGGGGGTGGGCGGNGTGCCGCGCGGCCGCATCGTCGAGATCTACGGCCCCGAGTCCTCCGGCAAGACCACCCTCTGCCAGCACATCGTCGCCGAAGCCCAGAAGCTCGGCGGCATCTGCGCCTTCATCGACATGGAGCACGCTCTCGACCCCACCTACGCCGCCCGCTGCGGCGTCGACATCGACAACCTCTACGTCTCCCAGCCCGACACCGGCGAGCAAGCCCTCGAGATCGCCGACGCCCTCATCCGCTCCGGCACCATGGACATCGTCGTCATTGACTCCGTCGCCGCTCTCGTCCCCGAGCCGAGATCGAAGGCGAGATGGGCGACAGCCACGTCGGCCTGCAGGCCCGCCTGATGAGCCAGGCGCTGCGCAAGCTCTCCGGGGCCATCAAGCAGACCAACACC
>JAACJX010000541.1 GCA_014237545.1 Ardenticatenia bacterium
GCGCTCATTTCTCTCAGAGAGGGCGATATGCATACGGCGTCATCTTACTTTCGGCAAAGCTTGCAACACGCCCAAAAATCGGGGGAAAAATCGGTTATCCTAGAAGTTCTGCGTTCGTTTACTGAGTTGGAAATGAAGGTCGGCAATCTCGCTCGGGTGGCTCAATTATGGGGATTCGAGGAACAGCAGCGAGAATTAATGGGGCTTGTGATTTCGCCATTCTTGCTCAAAAACTATGATCGGAATCGTGCGGAATTACGTCGAGCTCTTGCTCCAAAGGCGCTTGATGAACTTCTCCAGATTGGACGTGGAATGGACTGGGAAATAGCTATCGTTTTCGCATTGAGCTCACCCTCTTTGCTAGAGAAAACTACCAAATCTTCTAAGGGACAGAAGTCAGAAGGCTATCCTGCTGAACTCACTCGCCGCGAAGTAGAGGTACTGGGGCTCGTCGCCGAAGGTCTAAGTGATAAAGAGATAGCCGAAACGCTCGTGCTCAGTCCCCGTACAGTCAACGCCCATCTGACATCGATCTACAGCAAGCTGGGCGTCAGTTCACGGGTAGCAGCTACGCGATTTGCGATTGATAACAACCTAACCAACTAAACACACTGCCTCGTGCCCTTTCCATCTTAGAAAACCGTTTATCTATCCTCACGCGCGCATTACCTTGTGTTCCACATAGGACGAAAAAGTAGGTAATGCAATTACGTAGAATAACTGATTCGTGCGATGCCGAAATCTCCGATAATGCTGGCAGTTAACCAGCAGATGTGACAAGCAGATACAGGAGAGCGACAGGCATGGAGGCGTGACCTGGGGCCGGATTGTAGGCTCGCACATACCTCAAGCAATTCTCGTAAATGAGGGAACCGTGCTCACGCGCTCTAAGGCTACAAGTGGTCTACAGAAGGTGTACAGCCAGTTCACGGTCTATCAGGCGATCAGCGGACGTTGGCAGCCTGTCTATACTTCGCCCTTGTGCGCCAGCACGATTAAAGCCGGTACAAACTCGGTTAAGCCGTGCACGTTAATGTTCGAGCCCAGATCAGGGTACTATATCGTGGGTCTCGCTGTCACATGGTATGACGCTAACGGTCGCTATCTGGGAGCCTTATCTGGCCAAACTAATCTCAACAGCGACTACCTGTGCCGCTCGCGTGTAGTTGGTGGCTGTTCAATCCAGGGTGGATACATATGGTTGAGCCGCTNGTAACCGGCAATTGAAGTAAACAATAGATTNGGACAAGGCCCGGCATAATAGCCGGGTCTTTCCGTTATGGAGAGTAGGAGTGAGAACGTTCGTGACACCTCAGAGCGGTTTTGATAAGATGCACTCTACTCCATGTCCTGGCACGAGCAACCATGAACCACAAAGTTNCCATCCCCGAAAAATACGACCGCAACGGCTGGCCNTCCATCGANCGGCCCGACCTGAAGCCNCCNGACGGCTGGAGCCTNGNCCTCNTCAACTCCCTCAACCTCATCCACCACCACGAGCTATCGCCTGAAGGGGAGAACGTGGCCTTTGTCTGGGAGCGCGACGGTCGTTCCGACATCTTCACCCTGCCGGTGGCCGGCGGCTGGCCGGCGCGCCTCTCGCCCGACCGGGCGCGAACGATTTACTGGTGGGACGGCCCGCCGCGCTGGTCGCCCGATGGACGGTGGTTGGCCTTCACAAAACACGGCCACGTCTGCGTCGTCCCCTCAGACGGCAGCGCCTTGCCTCACGTCGTGACCGATTTCACCAGCGGCGCGTTCGGTCCGGTGTGGATGCCCGACAGCCATGGTCTCATCGTC
>JAACJX010000050.1 GCA_014237545.1 Ardenticatenia bacterium
AGCAGGTAGCGACTGTCGGATCATACGGGTTGCGGGTTCGATTTCCAGACGGTCGGGTCACCGATCATTTTCCCGCCATCACCGATAATCCGGGAGATGTGGGCCTGGTCGACGTGGCCCTGGTGGTCGTCAAGAGCCGCCAGACGGCAGATGCGGCCCAGCTTACCGCACAAATTCTCAAGCCGGATGGCGTGGCCGTCACCCTGCAAAATGGATTGAATAATTGCGCCACCCTGCGAGCGGTCCTGGGCAATGACAGAGCAACTCTTGGCGTCACCTCTCAGGGGGCGACCGTCCTGGGCGTGGCCGAGATCATGCACGCTGGACATGGACCTACATATTTCGGCCGCGACCTGTCTCTAGGCGAAGCGCAACAAGCCCATCTTCTTAAGATCGTCGCGTTGTTCAATCGCGCCGGTCTGGAGGCGCACCTCGTCGATGAGACAGATGGGCTGGTGTGGGGCAAGCTGGCCGTGAATGCAGCAATCAATCCGTTAACGGCTCTGCTGAGAGTACCCAACGGCTTTCTGATCGAACACGAACCACTTATAGGCCTTATGAAGCGCGCGGCCCGAGAGGTGCAGAGCGTGGCCGATGCGCAGGGAATTTCGCTTCCTTTCCCCGATGCGGCTGAGCGCGCCCTGGAAGTGGCGCGAGCCACGGCCACCAATCGCTCCTCTATGTTGCAGGACGTTGACCGCGGCGCGCCGACAGAGGTAGAGGCGATCTGCGGCGCGGTCGCCCGCATCGCNCACGATCTGGGCATTCTCACGCCGGTTAACTTGCGCNTGTGCCGCCTGGTGCGGCANATAGAAGGCGGNCAGCCCCCTCTTCTGGATATTGGTGACGTGGACGGCCTGCTGCACTTGTTAGATATGAACGTTTCGGAGTTAGTTTGATGCAAGTTGCCAATACAATCGAAGAGGCGCGCGTTTTGCGACGGGGGTATTCGGGTGAAAGCCTCGGCCTTGTCCCGACGATGGGCTACCTCCATGAGGGGCATATAGCACTTGTGCGCCGGGCAAAGACGGAAAACGATCGCGTCGCAGTCTCTATCTTCGTCAACCCAAAACAATTCGGTCCGACAGAGGACCTAGGCCGCTACCCTCGCGACCTTCAGCGAGATTTGCAATTGCTGGAGGCAGCGGGGGTAGATTTCGTGTTCGTTCCGGATGGTGAGGTGATGTATCCGGGTGACTTTCAGACCATCGTGCAGGTAACTGAGGTCACAAAGCAGCTCGAGGGCGCGCGCCGCCCGACACACTTCGACGGCGTGACCACCGTTGTAGCCAAGTTGTTCAACATCATTGAACCTGCTCGCGCCTATTTTGGACAAAAGGATGCGCAGCAGGTAGCGGTCGTGCGTCAAATGGTGCGAGATCTGAACTTCAATTTGGACATCGTCGTCTGTCCAACTGTCCGCGAGGCGGATGGTCTGGCCATGAGTTCCCGCAATAAATACCTGTCGACCGAGCAGCGCGCCGCGGCCGCAGCCCTCTATGGAGCCTTAAGGCGAGCCGAGGCGTTATGGTCGGCCGGTGAGCGGCGCGGCGACGCGCTGCGAGATGCCATGGAGAGCGTGTTGGCAGCCGAGCCTCTGGCGCGCATAGATTACGTAAGTGCGGCTGATCCGGAGACGCTCCGCGAGGTGGAACACGAGGTGCGGCCAGGTCAGGGGGTATTGCTATCAATGGCGGTGTTCTTCGACAAAACGAGGTTGATCGACAACTTCCTACTAATGCCGGTGTAGTGAGGCGTTCTGTTTATGGACGAAAGCGCGTTCCCCTCAGACATAATTGAAAGGCTACGCCAGGCGCGTCGGGTGGTCGCGTTGACCGGGGCCGGTATTTCGGCCGAAAGCGGAGTACCCACCTTTCGCGAAGCGCAAACCGGCCTGTGGGCGCAATACGACCCCCAGGAGCTGGCAACGCCCCAGGCATTCAGGCGCAATCCGAAGCTGGTGTGGGATTGGTATGCCTGGCGAAGAGCGCTAGTGGCCTCCGTTTCGCCTAATCCCGGCCATTACGCGCTAGCCCGAATCGAACGGCATGTTTCCGAGTTCACGCTGATTACCCAAAACGTCGACAGCCTCCATCAGAAGGCGGGTAGCCGCAATGTCTTCGAACTACACGGCAATATATCACGGGTAAAATGCTTTGAGGAAGACATAGTAATGGACGATTGGACGGAAGCAGAAAGCGACACCGTGCCGCGCTGCCCACGCTGTGGCGGCTACCTGCGACCCGATGTCGTCTGGTTTGGGGAGATGTTGCCCCCCGACGTGCTCCGTCGCGCTATCTCCGCCGCTCGGGCGGCCGAGGTTTTCCTTACAATCGGCACATCCGGCATCGTCCAGCCCGCGGCCTCCCTTCCGTTAGAAGCAGTGGAAAACGGAGCGTTGGTCATTGAGATTAATCCTGTCCAAACCCAATTATCGTCGTGGATGGATTTTTGCCTTCGCGGCCCATCAGGCATCGTCCTGCCGGCGCTGGTTTCGACCGTTTGGCCGGACTCAACCAGAGAATAACGGAACCAACCATCCCATTAACGCGCTGCGCCCGTTCCGTTTTGCCTGATATAGAAGCTCTGTTATTATCACCTCACTCTTTTCGTCAGGTGGTAGAATGTCCGACTCCCAAAACCCTTCACCGATCAGCCCATTCTTACTCGAGATATTGAGGTGCCCCGTCGCCGTCCGGGCCAAGGAGCGAAACAGTGAGGACCCAGGACGATTGCGCCTGGTCAACGATTATTGGCTCGTGTGCGATGAATCGGGTATGAAGTATCCTATTCGGAACG
>JAACJX010000047.1 GCA_014237545.1 Ardenticatenia bacterium
TATAAGGCCTGCGTGGTGCTGGTCGGCACGGCCGAAGAAAAATGGCTGGCCGATCAAGTGGCCGGCATGGTTCCTTTCACGGTGATGAATCGCGCCGGGCGCGTGGGGTTGGGCGAACTGGGCGCGTTGTGCGAACTGGCCAGCCTCTACGTCGGCAACGACGTTGGCTCCACCCACGTCGCCGCCGCCACGGGCTGCCCCACGCTGGCAATTTATGGCCCAACCGACCCGGCTATTTATGGGCCGTACATGGTCAACGGTCGGGTCAAGACGTTGTGGCGGTCGTATGAGGGCGAATTCGATTGGCGGGCGGGCGTGACCGTCGAAGAGGCGGTGGCGGCAGCCGAGCCGCTGTTGGCCGCCTACTCGCTTAACGGCGCAACGCTCGATTAGCGCTCCTCAAGCCCCGCCAGTTTTACCTCCAGCGCCTTCAGTGCCGCCTCCAATTGCGTGCTGCGAATGTTATTGGCCACGTCACCATTGGTGCGCTCGAAGACGGCCCGCAGCGCGTCGGTGCGCCGCCGCAAGCCGCCGGTGATCTGGTCGGCGAAGTCGAACGTGACCAGCGTGCTGTAGATGTGGTCCATCGCGTCGAGCAGCCGCTCGGCCTCGGCCATCTGGCCGTGGCGCAGCAGATCCAGAATGCGCCGTCGCAACTCACTAGCCGCCTCGGCCAGTCCGTTGAGCCACGTGTTGGGCTCCGAGCCGAGGTCCTCCGGCGTCGGCAGCGGCCGGCCGCGGACCATGGCGTAGACGAGATTGCCCTCGACGAACTCCTTGACTGCGTCCTGGGTGTAGCCGGCGAAATACAATTCCGGGTAATCACGCACCCCGCCGACGAGATCATCCGTGGCGGCCCGCGCTTCGGCCAGCAGCGCCTCGGCCGCCGCCCACTCCTCGCGGTGAATGGCCCGGATGGTGCGGGCGCAAAGGGCGATCAGGCTGCGCGAGCGCTTGTAGGCCAGATCGCGCGCGCTATCGACTTGTTCCATGTAGCGTCGGATCCCTTCGGCAATGGGGTCTAACTCATCCATCTTGTTTTCCCTCGTCGTCCCCACCGGCCTCGCCGGAGAAGCGGAAGAAGTTGTCGGCAATGTTGGGGCGCGGGTGGGGCAATTGGATCTCGCCGAACTGCCGNTCNAAGTTGGCCAGGTTTTGCGCCAGGGCNGCATGNAATAGCTTGGCGTGGATNGGGCTCATGATCACCCGCGCCATCAGCGCGCCGCGNGGCGTGCGCGGCAGCAACTGGGCGAAATCGAGCACGATTTCGGCCGGCGTGTAATTGATGAAGGCGACGTTGGAATAGACAGGTTTCAGGTCTTTGGGCAGATCGATGGTGATGCGAGCTTGTTTGGGCTGTTCGTTTGTTGGATCGGTCATTTACTTGTCCTGTTGCTGGTTCTGGCCTATTGCGCCCCNGTTGGGCCGGCCGGCAGGCCACCAGATAAGTAGCGTCCCTCGGCGTTGGCGACGATCGGGGGCGGTGTTAAGGCTATGATAGCACTACCCTGACTCCCCTTCCACTTAACGTCGCCTGCCAGCCTAAACCGTTTCCGTCACCTTATGGATGCCGCGCGGCGAGTCGATCTCGTAGTCGCGCGCGTGGGCCAGGTGCATGGCCAGTAATTGGCCCGGCACGATGGCCGTGATCGGCGATAGCCATTCCGGCGTGCTGGCCGGCAGCCTGAGCGGCACGCGGGCGACATCTAGCAGCTCGCCGGCGTCGCTGACGGCGATGACCTCCGCCTGTCGCTCGCGCAGGGTGCGGGCGAAGTCTAGCATCTCGGCCGCCATCACCCCCGATGGCGCGATGACGATCACTGGAAAGCCTTGCTCGATCATGGCCAGTGGGCCATGGAGAAAGTCGGCGCTACTGTACGGCTCGACGATGGTATAGGTCATCTCCTTCAGTTTCAGCGCCGTCTCGAAGGCAGTGGCATAGTTGTAGCCGCGGCCGACCACCACGCAGCGCTGCATGTACCGGTAGCGCGGCGCGGCCGCAGCCACCACGTCGTTCATGCCCAGGGTCGCCGCGACGGCATCGGGCACGGTCAGCAGCGCGTCGCGCTGCTCGGTCGAGCCGCTGAGAGCGGCGCTGATCAGGGCGATGGCCGCCAATTCGGCGGTGTAGGTCTTCGTCGCCGCCACGGCCAGTTCCTCGCCCGCCTGCAGGTCGATCACCACGTCAGCTTCGTCGGCCAACGGCGATGTGGGGCGATTGGTCAGCGCCGCGGTCAATGCGCCCTGCCGCCGCGCCTCGGCCAGNACGGAGACGATATCGGGGCTTTTGCCGCTCTGGCTGATGCCGAGCACGAGCGCGTTGCCGAAGCGCGGCGGGCGGCGGTAGATGGAGAAGAGACTCGGCGCGGCCAACCCCACGGAGAGACCNTTCATGGCCCCCAGGGTGTATTGCGCGTAGCGGCCGGCGTTGTCGCTGGTCCCGCGGGCGGCGATGACGACGTGGTCNATGGCNCGGCCGTGAATGAGGTCGGCCAGCGCCTGCGCGGTGGCTTCCTCTTTGTCCAACAGGCGGCGCAAGACGGCCGGCTGCTCATGAATTTCGCGGTAAAGATGGGTATGTTGCAGGAGTGTCATTTGATAGTCAAGCCTCGCGGCGGGGCGTTCATTCACCCGCCGCCGAAAAAGTCACGCGGGCTCAAAGCCGGGCCCATCCGGGCCGCTCGGCAAAATCGGGTCGGCCGATTCCGTCTCCTCGCTTGTCTGTCTCAGAATGCTGAAGAACAGCGGTCAGGACGACTTCCAGCGCCAGCGCTCCCATACTGATGAGGAAAATACCGATCAACAGATGTCTGGTGGTTCTCATGTTGGTTCCCGACCGGGACGTATCCCTCTTGTCCCCTGATGTTTGTCGTAGCCTGTTCAGGATGTCGTGTGGAATGGGCTACGATAAACGATTGTAGCTGCGCCGGTCAATGTCGAAAACAATAAAAACCCCACGGAATTATTCCGACCGGCTGACTCTACCGGCCGCGGTAGAGCCGTTCCCCGGCCACAAGGGTTTCAATGACTTCGCCCTCCGGCGTGAGGAGAACCATGTCGGCCGCCGCGCCAGGCCGGAGGCTGCCCATTCTGTCCTCAACGCCCAGCAAGCGGGCCGGCGTCGTGGTCACCGTCGCCACCGCGTCGGCCAGCGACGCGCCGGTGAAGGCGCGGAAGGCGCGCAGGATGGCGTCGAGCGACAGGACGCACCCAGCCAGCGTGCCGTCGGGCAGGCGGGCCGACATCTCGTCGACGGTGACGCGAAAATCGCCCAGCAGGTATTCGCCCGGACTCATGCCCATCGCCGCCATCGCGTCCGTGACCAGGTTAAGGCGCTCGCGGCCGAGCAATTGCCACACCAGGTTGACCAGCGCCGGGTGAACGTGTAGACCGTCGGGGATCAGTCCGACGGTGACGCGGGAATCGGCCAGCGCCGCGGCGACCAGCCCCGGCTCGCGGTGGTGGAGCGCGGGCATGGCGTTAAAGAGATGCGTGGCGTAGCGCGCGCCGCTGTCGAACCCGGCCGCGGCCGCTTCGAATGAGGCGGTGGAATGACCGGCGCTGACAACGACGCCGCGGGTGGCCAAAGCGTCGATGACATCCAACGCTCCCGGCAATTCAGGGGCCAGAGTGACCAGACGGATAAATGAATCTGGCGACCAGCCCGCGACGTCGGCCAGTTCGGGCGGTCGCAAATAATCGGGATTGTGGGCGCCCTTTTTTTCGCGGTTCAGAAACGGCCCTTCCACGTGCAGGCCGAGCGGCCGCGCGCCGGACCAGCCGGGCGGCGGCCCGGCCATTAGAACGTCTTGCGCCTGATGGATCGTCTCCAGCGGGGAGGTGATGATGGTTGGCAGGAAGTTCGTCACGCCATAGCGCGGCAATCGGGCGGCTACGTCCCAGATGGTGGCTGGGTCGGCCGTGAAGTCGAGGCCGAAGCCACCGTTGACCTGCAAATCGATGAAGCCGGGAGCCAGGACGAGGCCCTTCGCGTCTATTACGTCGGCGTCGCCCGGCAGGGGCAGGTCGGGGCCGCCGATGGCGCGGATGCGGCCGTCGCCGACGATCAGCGATCCGTTCTCTATGACCTCGTCGGGGGTAATGAGGGTGGCGTGGCGATAGACAAGCATAGAACAATCCAACGTGGTATCAGGTGGAGGGCGTGTCTTGCACGGCGACGGGAAGCCGCCCGCCGGGAATCAGGCCGCCGAACAGGGCGGCGGCCAGGGCGTCGAGCGAGGCGGGCTGGACGCTGTAGGTACAGAAGTGGGTTTTGGCCGCCGGGTATGCGGCCAGGTCGTACGGCGTCCGCAGCGCGGCCGTGATCGTCGGGATGCCCAACGCCAGCAACTCATTGGCCAGGGCCGCCTGCTCCGGCTGCATCGAGGCGTTGATCGTACCCAGAAC
>JAACJX010000240.1 GCA_014237545.1 Ardenticatenia bacterium
GGCACGCCCCCGCCGCCCGACTTCAAGGTTCACGTGCCGGTTATCCTGCGCTAAGCAGCCAAAGCCCGGTCTTCCCAATGAGGTCCGGGCTTTTTTGATCCGCGGCTGGTCCCGGCAAAAATTGCCCTTCCGCGACGGTTTAGGGAAGGGGTGGGTCGCGGGCGAAACGGAATGGGGCGGCCTGGGTGGGCTAGAAATCCTTGTTCTGCAGCGCCGCCATCAGCGACGCGACGTCATCCTGGATGAGCTTCAGCAGCCGCAGCATCTCCTTGCGCTCGGCGGCCGTCAGGCCGTGGCGGTCGATGCGCGCCAGATGGCCGCGCACCCAGTCGAGCCGCTCGATGCTGGTCGGCGCGCCGACGCGGGCCGGACGTAGCGGGTCGGACGAGAGCGTTGCGCCGCGGGGCATATCTTCGGGAGACTGGGCGCCGGGGGGCAGGGAAGCCGGGGCAAGGGAATCACTCTCACGTGCGGTTGTCTGCGGGCTGTCGTCGGTCGTCTGTTGCAGCAGCCGCGCCGCGGCGGCGACAGTCATCTCCGGCGCTTCGCGTAGCAAGCGGGATAGCTGGCGCACTTCGGTCGGGTTCAAGTCGCCGGCCATGCGCGCGCGGTGCAGCGCCCGTTGCTGGACGGCCGTCAGTCCCTGGTAGATGCGCGTGTCCCTCTCGCTCAGCACGCCATCGCGCACGGCGTCCTTGATCTCCTCGGGCAGGTCGAGCAACTGGATGAGTTGATGGATACGCTGGCGGCTGTAGCCGAGGCGGCCGCCGACCTTGGCCCACGTCACCTTGCCGCCCCAGGGCTCCTTGCCCGGGGTCTGGCCGGCCGCTTTCTGCTCCTGCTGGGCCACGTCCAACTCTTCCTGCATCAGCTTGCGCAGCCGCAGCAGGGCGGCCGCGCGGTCGACGTCGTTGAGGTCCTCGCGCTGGATGTTCTCCACGACCTGGCGCACAAAGCGGGTCACGTCGTCGTAGTCGCGGCGGCGCACCACGGCCGGCACCGTCTTCAACCCGGCCAGTTGGGCCGCTCGCCAGCGGCGCTCGCCGTGGACGATCAGATAGCGTCCCGGGGTGCTCTGCGTCACTTCGATGGGCTGAATGACGCCGTCCTGCCGGATGCTGTCCGACAGCTCGCGCAGGCTGTCGTCGTTGAAGGTGCTGCGCGGCTGGTCGGGGTCGGGGTCGATGGCATCGACGCGCACGGCCAGCAGTTGCAGGCCGGCGGCCTGCTCCACGTCACCTTCGGTGGCGAACAGTTGCTCCAGGTCGCCGCCGCGCGGCTGGATGGGCTGGGAGAGATTGATCTTGGTTTTCTTTCGTGTCATTGTAATTACGAATTACGAATTACGAATACGAATTAAGAGGCATGCTTCATTCCTAATTCGTAATTCCTAATTTTTCCCCTTGTCGATTTCCTTGGCCACAGCCCGATAGGCATTCGCGCCGGGGCCGCGGGGGTCGAAGGCCAGGATGCTTTGGCCGGACGCGGCGCTCTCGGCAAAGCGGACGGAGCGGCGCACGACGGTATTGAAAACGCGGATCTCGTCGCCGTACTGCTGCCGCACAGCCTCCTGAATGTCGCGGGTCAGCGAGGCGCGGGTATCGGCCATCGTCAGCAGGATGCCCTCGATCTTCAGGTTAGGATTCAGCCGCTTGCGCCGGATGGTCTCGATGGTGGAAAGGATCATCAGCGCGCCGCGGGCGGCCAGGTATTCGGTCTGGATGGGGATGAGGACGCTGTCGGCCGCGGTCAGGGCGTTGATGACCAGAAGGCCCAGCGACGGGTTGCAGTCGATAAGGACGTAATCGTAGTTGGGGGCCACGTCGCCCAGCAACCCGGCCAGCACGCGCTCGCGGCTGAGCGTGTTAATGAGCGCCACCTCGATCAGGCTCAGTTCCGGCTGGCTGGGGACAAGATGGAAGCCCTCGGCGGTCTCATACACAGCCGCGCGCAGGTCGCCAGGCCCGCCGTCGACTTCGGCCTTCAGCGCGTCATAGATGGTCGGGCTGATGCGGTCGGGGTCGAAGCCGGCGTGCTGGGTCAGGTTGCCCTGGGGGTCGAAATCGACGGCCAGCACGCGGCGGCCCATATCGGCCAGCGCGGCGGCCACGTTCACGGCGGTCGTCGTCTTGCCGACCCCGCCTTTTTGCATGGCGACGGCGATAATTTTTGTCATAGGCAGAAATCCAGAAGAAATCCACAGATTACACAGATTGTACTTTCATCACGCTATAAGTACCTAACAGCGGATCCCCCCAAAATATTATCATAATATGTATTCGCCTCAAGTCTCTTTTCCTAAATCTGTGCAATCTGTGAAATCTGTGGATTTCTTCTTTAGAACGGCAGCGTCCCGGCCACGTTCTCGTGCCAGTCGGTCAGAAATTTCATCGCCTCGTCGAAGCGGCGGGCGGGCAGCATCTTGTAGCCGGTGATGCCGAACTTGCGGTACAGCTCGCCGTAAACCGCGCCGAATTCGTTGCGGTTGGTTTTCTTGCCCAGCGCCAGGGCCACGGCCTTCACCGCCTGGCTGATCTGGCTGGCCTGGTCAGGGGTCACGTTGCGGCCGGTGTCGCCCAGCTGGGCCTCGATACTTTCCAGCCGCTGCTCGTGGTCCGCTATCTGGGCGCGCATAAGCAGCTGGTTGCGGGCCAGTTGCAGCACGGCCTGGGCCATCTTGTAGGCCTGCGCCTCGGGCGTGTCCTGGGCCAGCAGCGCGTCGAAGTCGAGGTCGGCCGTCAGCCGGCCCTGTTGGAACGCTTCCCAGAGGGCTTTGGCGGCTTCGCGCTGGAAGCGTTCAAGTTTGGGGCGGATTTCGTCTTTCACCCTTGAGATATCAATTGTGGACAACCAGAGGGGCACAAGATCCACGCGTAGTAACAAGGCTTGCTGTCTACCCCCGCCGCCGCCCGGACCAGGGGGGGTCATGATGACCCCCCCTGTGAAGCCATCCGATAAAACGTTGTGATTCAAAATTCGTCGGCGCTGGCTACGTTGATCGAGTCCCAGGGCAGTACACATCTGGCGTAACGGGACGTATACTTGTCCATCTTTGCCGCGGACTGCGGTTAATTCATCTTCGTAAAAAGTCACTTCACGTTGCTCGAGAACTGTGAGCGATTTGTCGGTCATGTTTGTTCCTCGATCGATTGCCAGTTGAAGCAGGGCGTCAGTCGGCGTTGCGACTTGGGCTGAGTAGACAAAAAGTCTACCCGACTATACCCTTCAACCAAATGATCGCCCCGCGCTGGCGGCCGTACAGGGGAGGTCGCCATGACCCTCCCTTTCCGGTAAGGGGGCGCCATTATGGCTCCCCCTCAGGCTCTGTTGCGCCATTGCAACAATTATAAGGCAAAGCGCCGGGATTTCGCAAAAAGCGGCGAGCCGGATAAAATTTACCCAACCAGTCAGCGGTGAATATGGACAACGACAAGGTCAAGCTCTACGAATTTATACTCGACCAGTACAGCCTCAGCGAGTTAAAGGACCTGTGTTTTTATCTGGATGTCACCTACGACGATCTAGAAGGCGGGGCGCGGAAGGACAAGGCGCGGGAACTGGTCGAGTACATGACCCGGCGCAAGCGCCTCGATGACCTGCGCGCCGTGCTGGGCCAGCAGCGGCCGGATGACTATCGCGCTACGTTTCCTATAGCGCCGGCGATGCCTGTCGCCACGTCGATTTCATCAACGACCCGCCGCAACCCGCGGCAGATCTTCATCAGCCACGCCACGGCTGACAGCGACTTCGCCCACCGGCTGGCCGCCGACCTGCGGCGCGATGGCTTCGACATCTGGATCGCGCCGGAGAGCATTCGCCCCGGCGAGCAGTGGGTGCGGGCCATCAGCCGCGGGCTGGAAGAGAGCGGCATCATGGTGCTGGTGGTGACCCCGGCTGCGGCCGCCTCGCCGTGGGTGGAGATGGAGACCAACGTCGCCATCGAGTTGGAGCGGAGCAAGGAGGCGGCGTTTATTCCCCTGCTGCGGGAGAAGGGGCGCTATCCGGGGTTGTGGCGGGCGTACCAGTGGGTGATGATGGATGGGGATTATACTGTGGGGCTGGCGGCGTTGCGGGAGAGATTGAGTGATAAACCAATTGATAGGGCCGGGAAGAATATATCTTCCGTGAAAGAAGGGCACGATTTTGGTACCTTCCTTCGTGGAGCTACGGGGAAAGCAAGTGATGTACTACCGGAAGAGTTGCACAAAAATGTTACGGCGACACCAGAAAGTATTATTAAGGATACCAATTACCTAAAAGATATTAAGCCGCCCGACCGCCGCATCCACGAAAAGACTGGCATCGAACTGGTTCGCGTTCTCGCCGGTCCATTTCTATACGGTGACGACAAGCGCAAGATAGGACTACCCGAATTCTGGATCGGCCGCGCGCCGGTGACTAATGCCCAATACAAGCGTTTCGTGGACGCTACAGAGTACGATGCACCACTTGGTTGGATAAATAAGAGTCCGCTAACGGACGAACTCAATCATCCGGTCGTGTATGTCAACTGGCACGATGCGAAGGCGTTTTGCGACTGGGCCGGGCTGGCATTGCCTACTGAGGAGCAGTGGGAAAAGGCGGCCCGGGGAACGGACGGACGCGAGTGGCCGTGGGGGGACGAACCGCCGACCTTGAAGCATTGTAATTTTGGGGAAAATATCGGCACCACGACGGCCGCTGGCAGTTATTCACCCCTGGGCGACAGCCCTTATGGATGCGCCGACATGGCTGGTAACGTGTGGGAATGGACGGAGTCGTTGCACACCAAAGGGCAGGATTGGCGTGTGTTAAAGGGTGGATCGTTGGGGGATGGGGCCGAAAGTTGCCGGTGCGCGCTGGGCTACAGGGACTATCCGTACGACAGGAACGTCTACTACGGCTTTCGCGTGCTGGCGGCCCCGTCCTGACACCTCTGATCTCTGATCCGCTCTGAACTCTGAATCTCTGATCCGGAAAAACCGATAGAAACCGAGTTTTTCCGAAAAACTCGGTTTCTAAGCTAATTCATCCTATCTGGTCGCTGGGAATTCCTCAGGCGTGGCCCCAACCTGCTCATGCGTCGAAAACCCCCTCACGTACCACAACGCGATCAGGGAGAACAGAACCACGACGGCGAATGCCGCCTTGAGGGCGACGATCTGGGCCGCTTCGTAATCGGTTACCAGCGCGTCGACCTGATCCGGACTGTAACCGGCAGCTTCGGCCCCGGCCCGCAGCTGGTCGTCAGTGACGAAGTTAGCGTTCTCCTCGGCAGCCACGATGACCTGATTACTGATATCAGTCAACGCCGGATTGGTCAACACGGCCTGCTGGAAATTGCCGACCAACGACGCGATCAGCATCGAGCCGACCAGCGCCGTCCCCAGAGACGCGCCCAGGTTTTGCGCCGTGCCCTGCAACCCGCCGGCCTCGCTGCTCCGTTCCGACGAGACGGAGGACATGATGACATTGCCCAGTTGGGAGACGAGCAAGCCGTTGCCCGCGCCCACCAGCGCCAGCGCGATGGCAAAGCCGGTGGTGTTCAGGCTCGGATCGGTGAAGGCAATCAGCAGCACGCCGCCGGAAAGCATCGCTATCAGGCCAATTTCCACAATGCGTTTGGCCGAATAGCGCGCCGACAGGGACGCGCCCAACAGCGCAAAGGCGAACAAGCTGAGCGAGAGGGGGAGGATGCGGATGCCGGTTTCCAACGCGTTATAGCCGAGGACCGTCTGCAAGTAGAGCGGCAGAACAAAGAAGATNCCCATGATCATGAATTGCTGGCTGGCCAGCGTGTTCAGACCAGCCCGCAGCCGAGGAATCTTGAGGAGCCTGACGTCAAGCAGCGGCTCTTTTCCAGCCGCAGTCAGAGCCTCTTCGCGCCGAATAAACAAGGCAAGCAGGATGACACCGGCGACCAGCAGNAATACCACCGGCGACAGGCCCAGCGGCGTTACCGGAGCGGCGCTCTTGGGGGTCAGCCAGCCCCATTGGCTGGAACGCAGGACGCCGAACACGGCAATGCCCAGCCCGGCAGCCGAAAGCAATGCCCCACCCAAGTCCAGCTTTCCCGGTCGGCCTTGCGTGGGCGGGATGAGGCGCAGAAAGAGCATGAGGAGCAACACCACAACTGTCTCGCCGGCAAAAACGATACGCCAGGTGAGGTTGGTGGTCACCCAGCCACCGATAAGCGGGCCGAGCGCGGCCGAGACGCCGGTGATGCCGCCCAGGATACCATAGGCCAGGGCCCGCTGCCGGCCGGTGTAGGTGAGCGCAATCAGCGCGGCAATGGCCGGAATAACCAGGATGGCCCCGAAACCCTCGATAAACGACCAGCCAATGAGCAACACTGTCAGGTTGGGCGACAGCGAGGTGATGAGCGAACCGGTACCGTAGATTAACAAACCGATCATGTAGGCTCGCTTTGCTCCCCAGCGGTCGCCTAACTTGCCGCCAATGAGCATGAAGGCCGCCATCACCAGCGTGTAGAACGTGATGGCTGTCTGCAAGCCGAGAATCGTCGTATTAAGGTCCTCAACTACCTGGGAGATAGACACGTTCATCACGGTGGTATCGAGGACCATGATGAACTGTGCCGCCGCCAGCATAGCGATGACGGCCCAACTTGTCTTCGTCTCGGGTGCGTTGTTCGTCATATTCACTTGTCCTGGTTCGCTACTGCACGCGTTATGGAGTCGCGATCGGCCTGGCTACCGGCCCTGCAACCACCGGGGGAATAGCCGGCCACTGAAGACGTATAAAGAACTTGATCGCCTCATAGACCAGCCGCATCCTGAAGGCCAGACCGACGGCCCAATAGCATGGCTCTATAGCCAACGTGCCGATGGCAATAAAGAAAGAAACCGAGTCTCTATCAACTCGGTTTCCTAATTGACAACTGGGGGATTAGCCGGTTATTTCCGCCTCTACGCTCTCCCCATCGCTTGCCCCCAAATCTATCGCCGCCACCTGCTCCAGTTCGCCGGAGAGCTGGCTGCCGATGGAAACGGTGACGATCTGTGCGTCGGGCGAGCCCATCTCGGCCGCGAACTTGGCCATGGCCTTGTCCTCGATGACGACGACCAGAGCCGATGTATTGGGCTCCATCCCCGCGCCGATGGCCTTCAGCTGGTCGCTGTCGAAGCCGTGGCCCATGAACTTGCCGGTCAGCCCGCCGACGAGCGCGCCGCCCAGCGCCCAAGCCAGCAGCCCGGCCGGACCGCCGATGAGGCCCAGCACAACGCCGGCCCCTGCGCCGGCGGCCGCGCCCTTGCCGCCGTGACCCGATTGGGTGACGTGGCTCTTGCCCTTGTGGTCGACTTCCAGCACGGCCCAGGCGGCCACCTTGTAATCACTGCCGCGACCGTCGCGGCGCACCAGGTCGACGATCTGCTTGGCCCGGTCTTGCCCGGCGAATTCGACGGCGACGAGGTGATAGGCGGATGCGGTTTGTTCGGTCATGTGTGTGCTCCTTTGTTTATATGATTGTTTGGTCAATGGTTAAACCACAAGCTTCATTCTATGAAGTTCTCTGGCCCGTTGCCATGTCCAATTTGGTGTGAATAGGGCGTAGCCTATCGTTCCAGATAGAAGGGCACGTCGATCACGGCCCGGCTCTTTCCGAGGCGATGTCGGCGGTAGATGAGCGCCCATTTGAGTGGCAGCGCGGTCTGATTGTGAAGCAGGAAGTGCCACCACTTCGCCGGGACGAATTCGGGGATCAGCACGCTCACCGGCCAGTCGTCCTCGCGCTCGCCGTCCAGGCGGTCGAGTTCGTCGAGGAATGGGCCGATGAGGGAGCGATAGGGGGAGGGGACGGTAACCAGATTGGCCACGGTGTCAAGACCGGCGGCGCGCCAGCGCTCGCGAATCGTCTCGCCTGTGCCCGGTTCGAGCTCCACATAAACGGCCGTCACGTCCTCAGCGATGGAGCAGGCGAAGTTGAGCGCCTCGATCACCCCGCGATGGACGCCGGCCACGGGCATGACGATGTGAGGGTGGCGGGTTTGGCCGACCCTTGGCGGGTCATCTCCCAGGCGCAACTGGCGGCCGACCGCGGCGTAATGGTCGCGAATGCGCAAAAAGCCGGCCACCATCAGCGGGATCAGCAGGATGACGATCCACGCCCCACCGGCGAACTTGCTCGCGCCGATGATCAGCAAGGCGACGCCGGTGGCCAGCGCGCCGATCCCGTTCAGCGCCGCCTTGGAGAGCCAGCCCGGCCCGCGCTCGCGCAGCCAGTGACGCACCATGCCGGCCTGCGACAGCGTGAAGGCCAGGAACGCGCCGACGGCGAAGAGGGGGATCAGGGCGTGAGTGTCGCCGCGAAAGAGGACGATCAGCATCCCGGCCAGCGCCGCCAGCAGAATGATGCCGTTGGAGAATACCAGGCGGTCGCCCACGGCGCGGAGTTGGCGCGGCAGATAGCCGTCCTTGGCGATCAGCGACACGACGCGGGGAAAGCCGGTGAAGCTGGTATTGGCGGCCACGATCAGCACCAGCAGCGTTGACAGCTGGACCAACAGATAGACCGGGCCGGAGCCGAACAGCCGCCGGGCCAGGGCCGAGAGGATGGTCTCGTCGGCCGCGGGGATGACGGCCAGGTACTCCGTCAGGCCGACCGTGCCGACGAAGAGAATACCCATGAGGACGGCCATCGCCGCCATCGTCTTTTGCGCGTTGCGCACGACCGGGTCCTTGAANACCGGCACGGCATTGCTGATGGCTTCCACGCCGGTTAGCGCGGTCGCGCCGGCGGCGAACGTCCGCAGGAGCAGGAAGAGCGTGACGCCGGTCAGCGGCGGCGGGGCGGCNGNCGNCAGCGACCCCGGTCCCTCGACCAGCGCCGCGCCGATGCCCCAGGCGATCATGCCCAGGTACGTGGCCAGAAAGAGGTAGACCGGCACGGTCATGACGGTGCCGGCCTCGCGCACCCCGCGCATATTGACGAGCGTTATGACCAGGAGCAGGGCCAGCGACAGGCCGATCCGGTGGGGCCACAGCGCCGGGAAGGCCGACGCCAGCGCGGCCACGCCGGCGGTCAGGCTGACGGCGGCGTTGAGGACGTAGTCGATGAGCAGCGCCGCGGCGGCGATCAGCCCCGGCAGCTCGCCCAGGTTCTCGCGCGCCACCGTGTAGGAGCCGCCGCCGGACGGGTAGGCGGCGATGGTCTGGCGATAGGACAGCGTGAGCAGGACCAGCAGGCCGCTGATGACGAGGGCCAGGTCAATGGAGTGGGCCAGCCCGGCCGCCCCGGCAATGGCCAGGCCGAGAAAGATCTCCTGATTGGCGTAGGCGACTGAAGCCAGCGCGTCGGGCGACAGGGAAGCTAGCGCCCGGCGCTTGTCGAGGCGCAACTCGCCGGATTGTTCCGTGGGCAGGGGGGAGCCGATGAGCAGATGGCGAAGGTGGCTTAACATAACGACGAATTCAACTGCCGCGGTGGTGGGGAATCGCTATCTACCTGATCGATGATAAGCCGATTTGCCGGAATGGCAAGGGGGTAAAATCGATGATTGCCCTATGAGCTGACGTGGTCCTACGCCGGGAAAGGGGCCGAGTAGGAAACAGGCAACCGGCTCTATTACGCGCCCAGGCGCGGCCGTTTGTGTAAATATTCCCAATGTTGACAGGCCCCCGGCTATCATTATCATGTAACCCGTACTTACCCTTTCCCTGATGCTCGCCACCGAGCAACTTGCTCAACGGAACCATTGGAACAACAACTGAAAAACCGGTGTAGCGCCAACCCAGGAGGACCTAATCGAAGACGTTATCCGACGCCCCCCTCGCCCGCTGCCAGTTTCCCCCA
>JAACJX010000461.1 GCA_014237545.1 Ardenticatenia bacterium
ATAACACAGATAGGCAGCTGGGATGGTAAGCGCTCGCGGCGTGTTGTCAACGGTCAGAATAAAATCCTCAAAAACGGCCACATAAAATTCCCCACTTTGACGGAAGCGATACCCCTCAACGACAATGGCCCGGTCAGCCAAGTCACTGAGGAGGTATCCGCTTATGGTCCAAGTGGAGGAACGATTCATGATTCAAGACCTGTATCGACAAGGCGTTTCCATCAGCGAGATCGCCCGGCGGACGGGGCGAGACCGCAAGACGGTGCGCAGCATCGCCACCGGCCCGCTCCTGCCGGTGGCTAAGGCGCGGCAGCCGAAACCACGCAAGATCGACCCGTTCGTCGTCTATCTGGAAGCGCGCATGGCGCAGGGCGTTCTTAACGCCCAGAAGCTGTATCACGAGATCCGGCTGCGGGGCTACACCGGCAAGGAACGCGCGGTGCGCCGGTTTGTCCACCCGTATCGGACGGCCCGCCCGGCGGCGGCCACGGTGCGCTTTGAGACGGATCCGGGCCATCAGGCGCAGGTCGACTGGGGCAGCTTCGGGACCATCGACTACTACGGCCGGCAGCGCCGGTTGTATGCCTTCGTGATGACCCTGGGCTGG
Organism: Ardenticatenia bacterium; assembly: GCA_014237545.1. GTDB lineage: Bacteria > Chloroflexota > Anaerolineae > Promineifilales > Promineifilaceae > Promineifilum. Next base: position 608 of record JAACJX010000461.1, read on the forward strand.
TCGCGAGCGATGTATGTCGAGTTCACCGTTGCCACCGACATCAGCTGGTGGCTGCGCTGCCATGTCCACGCCTGGCACTACTTCGGCGGCGTGCCCCGGGAAGTGTTGCACGACAATCTCAAGACGGCGGTGTTGAGCCGCGACGCCGACGGCAGCATCCATTGGCATCCACGCTACCTGGACTTCGCCCGCTACTACGGCTTCAGCCCGCGACCCTGCCGGCCCTACCGGGCACAAACCAAGGGCAAGGTCGAAAATGGGGTGAAGTATGTGCGCGGCAACTTCTGGTCGGGACTCGAGTTCAATGACCTGACGGACCTCAACGGCCAGGTCTGGCACTGGCTCGATGACGTGGCCAACGTGCGCTGCCACGGCACAACCGGCGAGATCCCCTTTGTGCGCCTGGCCCACGAGACACTGCAACCGCTGGCCGGCAAGCCGGATTATGACACCAGCCTGGTCTGTCATCGGCGCAGCACCAAGGACTGTTTGGTCAGCTATGAAGGCAACCGCTACTCGGTGCCGGCGGCCTATGCCCAACAGCAACTGCTGCTCAAAGAGACCGAANGGGGCNANCTGCTCATCTACACCCTCGATGGGCNGGAACTGGCNCGCCATGCCGTGTTGACCGGCCATCGCCGGCAAAGCATCGTCGCCGCCCATTACCAGGGGCTCCCCAACGACGCGCCGGTNTCAAAGCGACCCGGTGCCCGNCAGACAGTTGGNCNCCCGGGTTCGCTCTGGGGACCGTTCCACGCGCCACGGGTCGAGATGCGGCCTCTGCACCAGTACGACACCTGGGCGGAGGTGGCGGCATGACCGACCTGACCTATGGCCGGGTACAGGGCCATCTCCACCGTCTCAAACTGACCCGCATGGCCGAACAGCTCGACCCACTGACTGAGGAAGCCGCCAAAGAGGGTTGGACTTATCTGGCTTTCCTGGAACGGATTCTCGATGCCGAGGTGTCAGCCCGCTATGCCCATGAGGTGGTCATGAAGACCCGGCTGGCCCATTTCCCGTTCCCCAAGACGCTGGATGAGTTCGACTTCGCCTTTCAGCCGTCCATCAACCAGCGGCAATTGCAGGAGTTGGCCACCGTTCGCTTCGTGGCCAACGGCGAGAATGTCCTCTTCCTGGGACCGCCGGGGGTGGGCAAGACTCATCTGGCCATCGCCCTGGGCATGGCGGCCATTGCCCAATCCATCAGCGTCTACTTCACCACCGTCGCCGACCTGCTGGAGATGCTCCACAAGGACATCCAGGAGGACCGCCTCGACCAGCGCTTGCGCATGTTGTGCAAGCCCAAGCTCCTCATCCTGGACGAGATGGGCTACTTCCCGCTGGACCGGATGGCGGCTCAATTCCTCTTCCAATTGGTCAGCCGTCGCTATCTGCGGGGTAGTATCATCCTGACCAGCAACAAGTCCTATGGCGACTGGGGCGACATATTCGCCGACCAGGTCCTGGCCGCGGCCATCCTCGACCGCCTGCTGCATCACTCGACCACGGTCAATATTCGCGGTCACAGTTATCGTCTGCGCGAGAAACGCAAGGCCGGCATTTTCACCGAGTTGCCCATGCCGGAGAAGGAGGATTGACCTTACAGAACAAGTGGTCTGGGGAATTTTATCTGGCCATTATTGGGGAATTTTTGGTGGCCGTTGACAGGATAGCATAATTTCGACGGCCGCGTAACGTACGTGGCGCTCGCGTAGATCGATCTGCCCTTGCCCCCACCAGTGAATCTCTATACAATGCTCAACTAGCACATCTGTTTTATTCCC
>JAACJX010000657.1 GCA_014237545.1 Ardenticatenia bacterium
CTCTCCTGTATCTGCTTGTCACATCTGCTGGTTAACTGCCAGCATTATCGGAGATTTCGGCATCGCACGAATCAGTTATTCTACGTAATTGCATTACCTACTTTTTCGTCCTATGTGGAACACAAGGTAATGCGCGCGTGAGGATAGATAAACGGTTTTCTAAGATGGAAAGGGCACGAGGCAGTGTGTTTAGTTGGTTAGGTTGTTATCAATCGCAAATCGCGTAGCTGCTACCCGTGAACTGACGCCCAGCTTGCTGTAGATCGATGTCAGATGGGCGTTGACTGTACGGGGACTGAGCACGAGCGTTTCGGCTATCTCTTTATCACTTAGACCTTCGGCGACGAGCCCCAGTACCTCTACTTCGCGGCGAGTGAGTTCAGCAGGATAGCCTTCTGACTTTTGTCCCTTAGAAGATTTGGTAGTTTTCTCTAGCAAAGAGGGTGAGTTCAATGCGAAAACGATAGCTAATTCCCAGTCCATTCCACGTCCAATCTGGAGAAGTTCGTCAAGCTTCTTTGGAGCAAGGGCTCGGCGTATTTCCGCATGATTCCGATCATAGTTTTTGAGCAAAAATGGCGAAATCACAAGCCCCATCGATTCTCGCTGCTGTTCCTCGAATCCCCATAATTGAGCCGCCCGAGCGAGATTGCCGACCTTCATCTCCAACTCAGTAAACGAACGCAGAACTTCTAGGATAACCGATTTTTCCCCCGATTTTTGGGCGTGTTGCAAGCTTTGCCGAAAGTAAGATGACGCCGTATGCATATCGCCCTCTCTGAGAGAAATGAGCGCCAATTCATCCATAACAGATGCCAGGGTTCGAGGCTCCCCAATTTCCTCAGCAATTGTCAAACTTCGATTAAGATAAGGTCTGGCCGCCTCATAATCGCCAGAATAGCTTGCAAGTCTGCCCAAATTCCCAGCGGCAATGGAGATACCGTTTGGGTCCCCCAATTCTTCCATAAGTGGAAGGCACTGTAAGAAATATTTCTCTGCTTCCGCCTCGTTTCCTTGCGCGTAGGCTACAGTTCCCAAGTTGAGTAGAGAGGTCGCGATAGCTGAGGTATTCTCTAATTGATGGGCAAGATCAAGTGATTGCAAATAATAGGAACGTGCGAGTCCGAAGTCACCCAAGCTATCAGCAATAATTCCCAGATTGCCCAGCGCTCTTTGGGCACTTTCCCAATCCTCGATGTGACGTGATAGGCTCAATGCGTGTTCGAAACGATTTTGGGCCGACAAATAATCACCCTGTCCGATCGCCATTATGCCGGCGCCGCGCAGTAGTTGGAGATGGAGGTTAGGGTCAAGGTCGTCCGGGGCTCTCTTCAGGAGATCATTGAGGGTGTGAATGCCTTCATGAGTATAGCCACGAATGTACCAGTAGTAGACCAAGGCCGTCGCCAGCCTTGCCGTGTAAATATAGTTACCCGATTGCCGACTCCATGATAACGCACCACGAAGNTTGCCTTGCTCCTGGTCCAAGCGTCTAAACCAATGGGCGTAATTATGACCTTTTAGCTCGGGTTGAGCCCTTTTAGAAAATTCTAGAAAGTAATTTGCGTGTTTTATTTGAATATCAACCGACTCCCCTTCATCTTCTAGCTTAGCTTGCGCATATTCCTGAATTATACGCAACAGATCGAACCTCGGTTCTCCCTCAACNTCCTTAACCTGGATAAGACTTTTGTCAACCAGTACGATCAAAACGTCAAAAATAGGGCGAGTGACAGGATTTTCTGACGAACATACCGCCTCGGCCGCCTCTAGGTCGCATCCACCCGCGAACACCGCCAGCCGGCGAAACACACGCTGCTCATCCGGATCGAGCAGGCTATAGCTCCATTCAATGGTGGAGCGCATGGTTTGTTGGCGCGTGGGCAGGTCGCGCGGCCCACCAACCAGCATGTCGACGGCGCGCGTGCGATCCGCGAAACTGCTGCTCTTTTTCATGCGGGCCAGAAGTGCCTCAGGTGAGAACATGCGCATCAACGCGGCCGCCAGTTCCACAGCCAGCGGCAATCCGTCCAGCAAAGCGCAAATTTCCAGAACAGGGGTGGCGTTATTTTGATCCAGCTCGAAGTTGGGCCGGACGGCTCGCGCCCTCTCGACGAACAGTTGCACAGCCTGGGACTCTGTCGCCGTTTCCGGTCCAGCGGTAGAACCGGTCGGTAGCAACTTTAGCGGTTCCACCCAGACGACTTGCTCACCCCTCAGTCGTAGCGGTTCCCGGCTAGTCGCAAGCAAGCACAAATTCGGACAGGCAGCGAACAGAGGGACTACTTGGCTAGCGGCCTCAATGAGATGCTCCCAGTTGTCGACGCAGAGCAGCAACTGCTTATCCTTTAAGGAGGAGATCAGATCATCCAGGGGTGAGACAGTGCCGCTCAACTCGATCGACAGGCCACGAGCGATCTCCGGCAAGATGAATTCAGCGTCCGATATTGCCTCTAAGGTGACGAAGGCCGAGCCGTCCGCAAAGGAAGCTGCCTCGCGGGCGCAAAGCTCCAGCGCCAGGCGCGTCTTACCAACGCCCCCGGGACCAACGAGTGTGATCAGCCTCGCGCCTGCGGCAAGTTTTTGTTGAAGTGTATTTAATTCAGTTTCGCGGCCAATGATACTACTGATCGGCAGCGGCAGCTGTGTAGATGAAGCGATATTAGAATCCACGCCCACCTCCCTCCTGGCTGCAAGCGTTTATTCGATCGGGAACACGATTATTATAATGACGTTCTACTATCGAGGTCAATAGGCCGTAACTTCGGCTCAACCTCATGACACGCCACCCAATGTCCCGGCGTGATCTCGCGCCACTCCGGCACGTAGGCGGCGCAGTGGGGTTGGGCGATAGGGCANCGCGTGTGGAAGCGACAGCCGGATGGCGGGTTTATGGGGCTGGGCACGTCCCCCTGTAGGACGATGCGCTTGCGGCGGCGGGCGGCCTTGGGATCAGGCACGGGCACGGCCGACAGCAAGGCCTGCGTGTATGGGTGCAGCGGGTCCTCGTACAGATCGTCCTGGCCGGCCAGTTCGACCATTACGCCCAGGTACATGACGGCGACGCGATCGCAGATGTGGCGCACCATGCTCAGATCGTGGGCGATAAACAGGTAGGTGAGACCGAGCCGGTCCTGCAACTCTTCGAGGAGATTTACCACCTGGGCCTGGATCGACACGTCGAGGGCGGAGATCGGTTCGTCGCAGACCAAGAAGATGGGGTCAGAGGCCAGGGCGCGAGCGATGCCGATGCGCTGTCGCTGGCCGCCAGAGAACTCATGAGGGAAGCGGTTGACGTAGCGGCCGTCCAGCCCGACGAGGGCCATCAGTTCTTTGACGCGCTCGACGCGGCTGGTCTCGTCCTCAATAATATTGTGGACGCGCAACGGCTCGCCGATGATGGCGCTGACCGTCCACCGCGGATTGAGGGACGAGAAGGGGTCCTGGAAGATCATTTGCGCTTGGCGGCGGATGGCCATCCACTCGTCGCCCGTGGCTTGCTGCACGTGGCGGCCGTTGATGTAACTGCTGCCCTCGGTGGCCGGATAAAGCCCCAGCAACGTCCGCCCGGCGGTGGANTTNCCNCAGCCGCTCTCGCCCACGAGCCCCAGTGTCTCGCCGCGNGCGATCTCGAACGAGATACCGTCGACNGCGCGCACCTGNCCNGTNGTGTGTTGCAGGATGAATCCTTTCCGGATGGGGAAATGCTTCTTCAGGTCGACGACGCGAACGAGGGGCTCGTGGCCGTTTGTGGAGGGTGGTTCGTTGGTCGTCATNGGTCCTATGNNCAGTAGAACNGTAAGTTAGCAGGTCAGTGCGTCAGACCGTGGCGGCCGGCCCTCTGAACTCGTCACTCGTCACTCGAAACTCGTCACTTGTTGTGACCCAGCAAGCGGCGCGCTGCATCGGCGCCACCGGCACCAGCGGCGGTCGTTCCACCCGGCAGCGCTCGATGACGTACTCACAGCGGGGCGCGANCGGGCAGCCGCGCGGCTCTACCAGCAGGTTGGGCGGCGCGCCGGGGATCGAGCGCAACCGGCTGTCGCGCCGCCGGTCGNCGCGGGGCAGCGCCTCGAGCAGGGCCATCGTGTAAGGGTGGCGCGGGTGTTCNAANAGGTCGTCCACGCCCGCTTCCTCGACGATCATCCCGGCNTACATCACGATGACTCGCTCGGCCAGCCCGGCGACCACGCCCAGGTCATGGGTGATCCAGATCAAGGCCATACCCAATTTATCGCGCAGGCGCTCGACCAGTTCCACAATCTGCGCCTGGATCGTCACGTCGAGGGCAGTGGTCGGTTCGTCGGCGATCAGCAGCCGGGGGTTGCAAGCCAGCATCATGGCGATCATCACCCGCTGTCGCATGCCGCCTGAAAACTGGTGCGGATAGTCGCCGAGGCGTCGCGCCGCGTCGGGGATGCCGACCAATTCCAGCAGTTCGGTGGCCCGGTTCGTCGCTTGCTCGGCGTTCATGTCGTAATGCCGGTGCAACGCTTCCGTCATCTGCCGCTTGACCGTAAGAACCGGGTTGAGCGATGTCATCGGATCCTGGAAGACCATCGCCACCTCGCTGCCCCTGACGGCTTCTAACTCTGCCTCAGGCATGGCCAGCAAGTCATTTCCCAGAAACAGCGCTTGGCCGCCGGCAATCTCACCCGGCGGGATGGGGATAAGGCCGAGGATCGACATCATGCTGACCGATTTGCCGCAGCCGCTTTCGCCGACCACGGCAACGACTTCGCCTTCGTGAACTTTGTAGGAGATGTCGTTGACCGCGAAGACCACGCCCTCGGGCGTGTTGAACCGGACCGCGAGATTTTGGATATCGAGTAGCAGCGGCCGTNTCTCGACGGTTGGGCTGGACGATGAGTAACTGATTGCGGACATCAGGCGTTTCGGCTCCTCGGGTCGAGCGCGTCACGCAGACCGTCGCCGACGAAGTTGATGCTCAAGACCGTCAAAAGGATGAGCAGGCCGGGGAAAATCCACAGCCACGGGGCGGTCTCGATGTAGTTGTAGGAGCCATCGAGCATATTGCCCCACGTCGCCGTCGGCGGCTGGACGCCCATGCCCAGGAAGCTGATGTAGGCTTCGGAGAGGATGGCCGTGGCCACGGCCAGCGTAGCGGCCACGACGATGGGGGCCATACTGTTGGGCAAAATGTGGCGGAAGATGATCTCGCGCGTCGGCGTGCCGATGGAGCGGGCAGCGAGGATATAATCGCTTTCCTTCAGCGACAGGAATTCAGCGCGCACGATGCGGGCGACGTACATCCAACTGGTCAGGCCGATGATGACGATAATGAACGGCACGCTGCCGCCCACGATCCGGGCCATGACGATCAGCAGAAACAACGACGGGATGATGAGCATCGCCTCGGTGAAACGCATGAGCAGGCTATCGACCGTGCCGCCGTGATAACCGGCAATCGCGCCGATGAGCACGCCGATAATGATCTCCAGAAAGGCGGCCGTCAGGCCAATTGTCAACGAAATTCGGCCGCCCTGCACNGTGCGGGCCAGCACGTCGCGGCCAACGGTGTCCGTGCCGAATGGGTGCTCCAGAGAGGGCGGCTGGAGGCGCTTGCTGGTGTCGGTGAAGTTGGCTCGCTCGGCGGTGTAAATTAGCCCGCCGCCAAAGGCATAAAGGAAAAGCAGCAGGAGCGTGATTGCGCCGAACATGGCCATTCGATGGCGGCGAAACCGACGCCAGGCCATCTGCCTGTAAGTCAGGGGTGGCGCGAGTTCATCGGCCCCGGCCGGCAAGGTGACGGGGGTGGTGTCGATTGTTGTCATGCGCGACGCCTCGCANTGCCTNCCCCNGAGAGGATCGGCNNGCTTCGTGCTTCCCGACGCTGCCCAGCAGTGTGCTCCNCCACAAAATGCNTACTCATAACGAATACGCGGATCCAATACGGCATAGGTGAGGTCNGTGATAATCTGAAANACGATCACGGAAACCGACAGGATNATCAGGATCCCCATCACCACNGGCGTATCGAAGCGCAAGACGTGGTCGAGGAAGAGCCGTCCCATGCCCGGCCAGGCNAAGATGCGCTCNGTCACCAACGCGCCGCCCATCAGCAAGGCCAGATCCAGCCCGATAAGGGTGACAATAGGCAGCGAGGCGTTTTTAAGGGCGTGGACAAACAGCACCTGGCGGCCGGCAAGCCCTTTGGCTTTGGCCGTGCGAATGTAGTCCTCATTCATCACCTCGAGCATCGTGCTNCGGATGTAGCGGCTGTAGGCGGCGATGCTGACGAAGGCNATAGTCAGGACGGGCAAGATCATGTGCAGGGCGACCTGGCCCGGCGTCTTGCCGACTTGTGGGTCGAACATGCCCACGGCCGGTAGCGAGGGTAAGCCCCAGCGTTTGAAATTGACCGAAAAAATGTAGATCGCCAGCAGCGCGAAGAAAAAAATGGGCGTNGAATAGCCGATGAACGAGACGGCCGTGATGACGTGATCGGCCACGGAGTATTGCCGCAAGGCGGAGAAGATGCCGATGAGGAGGGCGAAGACGATGATGACGATCTCGGCCGTCACCATGAGCAGCAGGGTGTTGGGAATGCGGTCCCAGATCACCTCCCAGGCCGACTGGCCGCGCTTCATCAGGGACATGCCGAAGTCGCCGCGCAGGACGCCCTTGCGCGTGCCCGCCGTCTCGCCTACGCCGTCGCCATCCATATCGATCCGCTCCCAGTCGTTGCCGACCAGCCAGTAGAGGTACTGCTTGTACATCGGCTGGTCGAGGCCAAGCTGGCGCGTCAGGCGCTCGCGATCGGCTGGGCGCGTGGCTCGGCGGCCGCCCATCGTCGCCACCGGGTCGCCCATGTTCTGCATCAACACGAACAGGATAACGCTGACGATGAAGAGCAGCGGTATGGCTTGAAGTATGCGGCGGATAATGTAACGGCTCATAAGCTTCTATCAGGCGAATGGTCATCAAGGAGAGGGTGAANGTAGGAATAGCCCCAGCCTTGCACCCTCTTCCATTAAANCGTTACTCCGATAAATCCCATTCGACAATGNTATAGAACGGAGTCGCGCCCGACATCTTCACATTCTGCACGCGCGCGCTCAGGGCCCACACGTCCGGGTCCTGCCACAGTCCGTACCAAATCACGTTGTCGTGCATGTACTTCGTGATCTCATGGAACGTGGCCGTCCGCTCCTCGGCGTTGGTCTGCGTCGCCTGGAGTTGGAACAGCGCGTCCAGTTCCTCGTCGCAAAGGAACTGCCAGTTCGAGCCGTCGGGGTAATCATCCGATGGGATCTCGCTGCACAACCAGTAGTAATGGTCAGGATCGGGATAAGCCGGGCCATCAGACCATTCCATCATGTCATACTGACCTGTAGCGGCCGGNCCGCCATCGCCATACCCGGCGAACAGGACGTTCGAGTCGACGGCTTNCAGATCGAGTTGAATACCCACATCGGCCAGTTGCTGCTGCATGACGGCNTGGGCATCCTGGCGGATCTCGCGGATGGACGTGCCGTGCACCAGGATCAGTTCCGTGCCGTCCTTGTCGCGGACGCCGTCGCCATTGGTATCCGTCCAGCCGGCTTCATCGAGCAATCCAGCAGCCGNTTCGGGATCATANGGCCAGGGAACAATATCAGGACTGTTATAAGGCATATTGTCCCAGAGGGTGCTGGCCGGCTGAGTCAAGCCCAAAAGCATGTCCTTGGACATAGAATCGCGGTCGATGGCCATAGCGATGGCCTGGCGAACCTTGACATCCAGGAGCGCCGGGTGGGCATTCTCCGGGTCCAGATAGAAGAAGATGCCCTCGTTGTAACCGGAAGGGACCGTTTTGATTTGAATGCCGGCATCCTCGAGCGTCGGCACATCGGAGTAGGCGATAAAGGTCCCGAGGTCGCCCTCGCCGTTCTGCAGCGCGGCAACTTGTGAGGCGTCATCAGGCACGAAACGGATAAATATCTCATCGATGATCGGCGGTGTGCCGAACCAGTTCTCGTTGCGCACGAAACGGGCATAGCTNCCCGATTCCCACTCCTCAAAGCGATAAGGACCAGCGCTGACCGTCGGCGCGAGGTTCCATTCGGCCGCGTCCAGCGTTCCCTCGGCATCGAATATGGGTCGGAGTATGTGCGATGGCAGAATGCTGCGCCACATCTGCGCCAGCCACGGCGCGAAAGGCTCGGCAAATGTCACGACTACCGTCTGCGGATCAGGGGCTTCCATCGACTCGATGGCATCATAAGGATAGGTTGTCTGAACGACATTGGCCGGGTCCATGAACATTTCGTAGGTAAACACGAAATCTTCAGAGGTCATTGGCGTGCCGTCGGACCAGACCAGGTCATCGCGTAATGTGAAGGTTATCGTGCGGCCATCCTCAGAAATACCGCCATTCTCTTCGCTCGGAATCTCAGTCACCAGCACCGGTACGGCCTCGTTGTTCTCGTCAAAGGCCCAGGCCCAAACATTCCAGATTTGGTGGGTAATGGCTGAGAACCACATCGACGTATACATCGGATTGAGGGAATCGAATTCCTGAGTGAAGATGAACGTGGCGATTTTTCGCTCGCCCTCGGTCGCTGGCTCTTCCTCTGTAGGTTCCTCAGCCGCCGGCTCCTCGGCGGCCGGTTCCTCAGCCACTGATTCAGTCGTGGCCGCTGGTTGGTCTGTGGTCTGACCGCCGGTGGTACAGGCAGCCAGCGCCAAGCTTAACATGAGCAGTAGGGCCAGCAGGGCCGGCCAGGTTAATTTTCGCATCTCTCCTCCACTGAACTAGAACATTGTTAATGTAGCCTGCCATTTCGCATTGAGAGAGTCGGTGGCGAACATCACCTCCTGTTTTTGTCCGGATCGACTATCAGCCGGCGGCCGGATGATTTGGGGGATATTTTGTTGTCGTGCAGGGGAGGCGGCCGGCCCATCTGCGCATAGGGAGCACACCCAACGACCTGTGCCTTGGGTGTCCGGCGTGATGAATAGCTCCGTGCGCGGCGCGGCGAATGATTGCATTTGTCAAAAGGCTCGGGAAGCATAATTGGGCATTGCTCCCCGATGAATGGGCGTATTGTACTGAGGGGGTGGGCCGGTGTCAAAACAGGATTCCGGCCGTCAATGCCCACGAGCGCGGNANTGGAANCGCTTTGCTANGCGGTCAGCATCGGCGCGACGATCTCGTAGACGGCGGCGGCGTAAGCCAGCACGTGNTCCTCATCCCGCGCCGCCGTATAGGGNAGCATAGTCCCTTGCCATCCTTCNGTNTGCCACACCGCGCCATTAGACAGCGCGCGGCNGAGCAGCTTGTCCCCGTCGAAGGGCCAGGGGTTGGAGTAGAAGTAGGAACTCCCGTCGTCCTCGCCGGGATAGAAACCCAGGTTGAGTTGNGCNGGNAGCTCCATCGTTTGACCGCCCTCGTTGTACTGCTCCTTGCGCGTGCCGAACCACTCCGCGGCCAAGTCGAAGCCGTGGGGCCACAGGCGAACCGGGCCGATGTCCTTACCCAGACGCGCCCCATGCCGCTTGAACACCCGGTCGGCCAGGACAAGGGCGGCGAAGAACCGGCCTACGACGTCGGCCTCATAGACGCCGGGTTCGTCGCTCGCGAAGCGGGAGCGNTCAACTTCACCGGCTACGCCGGCCTCGGCCGCCGCGGCCAGCACGCGCTCGCCCATGGCGCTACCACTCAGGCCCGCGNCCATCGGAATCGACCACGAGCGGCCATCGCTGCTATCGAGGGCGATGCAGGCGCGGTGGAAATCCATCCGCCCGGCAATGATCCCGCCGCCGGCGCAGGGGATATTGTCGGTGGCCAGTCCGATTGGCGTGACCTTCAGGCTNATGTGCCACCAGTTAGGGTGGGCCGGCGCATGCGCGCGGGCCAGGGCGCTCAAGGCGCGGGCATAAAGCTGCAACGTGCGCCGCGTGGGTCCGAAGCCATTGAGAGAGGGGAATTGGGTCAAGATGCTCTCCTTGCCNTGTCTTGTTTGCCGGGAGAGTTTTAACGCAAAGACGCCAGGACGCAAAGGGATAAATGGGTGTTTTTCTTCCGGCTAGGCCCTGGAAGGCATCAGGACTGATCCAGGTACTGTAGGGCTGCCTGGACCCGCTCGTCGATCATCGACACCTCGCGGGGTACATGCTGGAGCGCGGCCTGCGCTTCGACGATGCTGAATCCGAGGCTGGTCAGGATATCGATCACGTCGGCGTCCACGTCGCTGACGAGCGGCAGCGCCTCGGCCGTGCCACCCAGGTCGAGCTTGTCGCGCAGGTGGAACATGATGCGCTCGGCCGTCTTCTTGCCGATGCCGGGGACGCGCTGCAGCACGGCCGTCTCCTCGCGCATGATGGCGCTCTTCAGCAGCTCCGGGCTAAGGGTGCCCAGGATGGCCAGGGCCACCTTCGGCCCGACGCCGTTCACGTCCAGCAGCACCTCGAACAGTTGCAGGTCGTCCTCGCTCTCGAAACCAAACAGTGAGAGGTTGTCCTCGCGCACTTGCAGGTGAGTGTGGAGCGCCAGCCGGCGGCCGACGCCGCCGACGTCCTCCAGTACCGTGCGCGGCACAAACACGCGCACGCCCACCCCGCCAACGTGGATGACAAGGCTGCCCGACTCGATCTTCTGCACAGTTCCGCTGATTGATGCGATCATATCAAGTTACGAGTGACGAGTGACGAATGAAGCGCAATCTGCCACCTGCTACCTGCTACCATCCACGGCCTCCTCGAAGGCCACGTAGCGGGCGTGGGTGATGGCGACGGCCAGAGCATCGGCGGCGTCGTCGGGGCGCGGCGTCTCCTGCAAGTCGAGCAGGTGGCGCACCATGAGCTGCATCTGCGCCTTGTCGGCCTTACCATAGCCGGTGACAGCCTCTTTCACCTTGGGCGGGGAGTACTCGCTCATCGGGATGGCGGCATCGGCCAGGGCCAGCAGCAGCACGCCTCGCGCCTGCCCCACGGCGATGGCNGTNGTGATGTTGCGGCCAAAGAACAACTGCTCCACAGCCGCGCGGTCTGGCTTGTACTCGGCAAGCAGTGCGTTGGCCTGTCTGAAGATCGATTGCAAGCGTTGTTCGGGTGGGTCTCCGGCGGGCGTCTCAATGGCCCCGTAGGCCACGAGCGTCAGTTCTCCCTCCACGACGTCGATAATACCATAACCGGTCGTGGCCGTGCCGGGATCAATACCGAGGATACGCATTGAAAAATTAGGAATCAGGAATCAGGAATTATGAGGTCAATGCTGTCGATTTACCCTCATAATTCTTAATTCCTGATTCATAATTATTGTTAGGCTGCTTCCATGGCGGCCAGGACTTCGTCGCTCATCTCCAACGCCGAGTAGACGTTTTGCACGTCGTCGAGGTCTTCGATCTTCTCGATGAGGTTCATCACCTGCATCGACTCGGACGGGCTCAGCTCAATGCGGTTGGCCGGGTCGAATATGAGCGATGACTCGTCCATCTTGTAGCCCGCAGCCTCCAGCGCTTCCTGGACGGCGCGGAATGACTCCAGTTCGACGTAGATCTCGGTGACGTCGTCGTTGAACTGAATATCGTCGGCCCCCGCCTCGGCCGCGACCATAAACAACTCATCCTGATCGACCGGCTCGGTGATGCTGATGTACCCCTTGCGCTTGAACTGCCAGGACACCGCGCCGGCCTCGGCCATGTTGCCGCCGTACTTGCTGACGGCATGGCGCACGTCGGCGATGGCCCGGTTGCGGTTGTCGGTGACGACTTCGATGAGGATGCCGACACTGTGCGGGCCGTACGCTTCATAGACGACGTCGACCAGTTCGCCGCCCTCGATTTCGCCCGTGCCGCGTTTGATCGCCTTCTCGATATTGTCCTTCGGCATGTTGGCTTCTTTGGCCTTGGCCACCGCCAGGCGCAGCGTCGTATTGGACGCCGGATCGCCGCCGCCTTCGCGCGCGGCGATGGTGAGCTCCTTGGCGATGCGCGTGAAAACCTTGCCGCGTTTGGCGTCACTGGCGGCCTTCTTGTGTTTAATGGTGGACCATTTTGAATGTCCTGACATCGGTTGTCTCCATGATAAGGGTGAACGCCCGGGCGAAGCCGCGAGCGACGACCGCCGCGCCGGGCGGCCGAGGATTCCGGATAAATAGCGAAAGGATTATAGCACGGATTAGGTTGCTTGGGGAGTTGCCAGTTAAAATTCTTTGTCGCTGCAACAGGCGCGCGATTAATACCCGCTCAAGGAATAGCGATTTACCTCATTGATAAACCGGTTTTTCTCCCGGCCACATGACCTCCAGCATTTCCGGCGCGTAGCGGGCGGCCATGTCGTCGCTGATGCTGTAGCGTTGGNATATCTCTCGATAGAGGTAGGCGCTGGGCCGCCATTCGCGCTCCTGGGTCATCGGATCGACCGCCACCAGGCCGAAGCGCTGCGTCCAGCCGCGGTCCCATTCGAAATTGTCCACCAGCGACCAGTGATAATAGCCCATCACCGGATAGCAAAAGCTGATCGCGTACCAGATTTGCCGCAGGTGATCGAGCAGGAAGCCCGGGCGAAGGCGGTCGGCCGCGTCCGGCACACCGTTTTCGGTCACGTAGATCGGCTTGTCGTACCGTTTCCACACGCGCTCGATCATGTCGAACAGTCCGCGCGGGTAAACCTCCCCGTAGGCTCCATCGCTGACGACGGCCTCCGGCCCCCACTCCCGGTCGACGAAGCCCGGCGGCGGGGGGAAGCGCAGGTAGAAGCGCGTGTAGTAGTTGACGCCGACGAAGTCATAGGTGCCGGCCANATTTTTGAACCGCTTGCGGCCGACGATCCCCCGGAAGCGGCCGGTGTGGAGCGCGTCTTGCCAGCTGTCGTTGTACAGGCTGTCGATCTGCCTGGCCCACCAGCGGTCGATGGCGTTGCCGCCCGGCCGGGCCTCGAACACTTGCATGTTGTTGGCCGTGCCCACCTGCGCGGCCGGGTGCGCTTCCTTGATGGTGTGGTAGGTGGCGGCATGGCAGCGCAGCATGTTGTGCACCGCCTCGAAAAATGCCCCCGCGCCGGTCCGCTGGCCGTGGGGGAACTCGCGGGTGATGTAGCGCATGACCGCGTAGGTGATCGGCTCGTTGATAGTGATCCACTTGGGGATGAGGTCGCCCAGTTCGCTGGCGACTTTGGCGGCGTAGCGGCGGAAGTAATCCACGACGATCTCGCTGNTGAAGTCCCCTTTCTCCACCAGCCAGAGCGGGTTGCTGAAGTGGTGGAGCGTCACCATCGGCTCCAGCCCGCGGTCGTGGCAGGCCTGCAGGATGGATCGATAGCGGGCGATGGCTTCCGGGTCGAACACGCTGGGTTCCGGCTCGATGCGGCTCCATTCCAGCGAGAGGCGGTGGGCNTTATTGCCCATTTCAGCGGCGATGTCGAGGTCGGCCTCGGCGTTGGCCCACCAGTTGCAGCTCTGCCCGCAGCCAAGATTGCCCTTGATCCGCGCCGAGTCGGCCGCTTCCCACGCATGCCAATCGCTATTGGTGTTGTTGCCCTCGACCTGATAGGACGAGGTCGCTGTGCCCCACAAAAAGTCCGGCGGAAAGCTCATCGTTGCGTGTGCCATACCCGCATTATATCCGAAGTGGGGCGGGGAGAGGGAGCCAGTCGAACGCGGAGAGCGTNGAGGGCAGACGAGGAGACCGGGGGAGAAGGCTCTGTTAAACAGCGCGCTCCGCGCTCCCCGGCGTTCGCCACGTTCTTCTTTCCTACGAGCGCTATTGCATTGGAAAAGCCCTGTTCTCGGCCGTGCTCGGCTTGCATCCACTTCCCATCCGTCTATACTTGGCAATTGTCCGGCCCGGAGCCGGTATTCTGTCACGCCCGGATACTTGTTGTGAATAACCTTGTCCCCCTTAGCGGCT
Source organism: Ardenticatenia bacterium (assembly GCA_014237545.1). Taxonomy (GTDB): domain Bacteria; phylum Chloroflexota; class Anaerolineae; order Promineifilales; family Promineifilaceae; genus Promineifilum. The sequence goes on from JAACJX010000657.1 coordinate 13,854, forward strand.
ATTACCTCTGTAACCGGCTTGGTCGTGTGTATATGGATTCACTGGAAGAGACCATCGGCCGGAACGGGTTAAACGCCTTGCTGAACCTGACCGAAAACAGCCCGTNTATCGACACGCCGCCGGCTGATGATCTGGCGTTGGGGTTCGATATGGCCGTTGTTTCGAACCTTAACCGGGCGATGGAACTTATCTATGGACCGCGCGGCGCGCGNGGTCTGGCCTTGCGCGGCGGCCGGGCAATGTACGACCGGGTGGTTGATGGCTTTGATCTGCCTACCGGGTTCAATGAATTGGCCTTCCGGCTGCTGCCGTTGCAGACACGCCTCAAGATCGGCGTGCCCGCGCTGGCGCGTTTGTTCACCCAGCACAGCGACCAGACCCATCGCGCCATCGACCGAGCCACCTACTTCGAGTACACGGTCGAGCGGTGCGCTGTCTGTTGGGGGCAGGAAGCCAAATCGCCGCTGTGCCACCTGACCGTCGGCTTGCTCCAGGAAGCGATGAGCGCGTTCGGCCGCGGACAGGAGTTCCGCGTGGCGCAGGTCGAATGCCGCGCCACCGGCGCAAGCGCGTGCGTTTTCCGCATCGAGAAAGAACCCATCGCATGATCCGTGACCGCGTTCGCGCTCTCCGGCCGNATTTTCTTATCGCTCTGGCTTACCTGATCCTGCCCGTGCTCCTTTATGCCGGGGTCACGGTCGGCCCGCGGACGATGCTGCCGGCCGATAACCTGTTCCAGTGGCCGCCGTGGCGCGAGGCCGCGGCCGAGTTCGACGCGACTATCCCCCACAACGCGCTTATCGGCGACCTCATCATCCAGAACTACGCCTGGAAGCGGTTCGTGCTGACGAGTCTCGGTGGCGGGGAGATCCCTCTGTGGAACCCGTATCTATTCGCCGGCGCGCCATTCCTGGCCAACGGCCAGCACGCTGCCCTTTATCCGTTCAGTCTACTCTACCTGGTCGTGCCGTTGGCCAAGGCGTACGGCTGGTTCGCGTTGAGCCAGGTGTGGCTGGCCGGGGTCAGTATGTACGTGTTCGGCCGCATCCTCGGCCTGCGGCGGGGGAGCGCGGCCGTGGCGGGGTTCGTCTATCAGGGGGCGCAGTTCCTGGTCATCAGCGCCGCCGTCTTTCCGATGATCGCCGCCGCCGTGGTCTGGCTGCCGCTGCTGCTGGGGTGCATCGAACGAATCGTGATGGCCGTCTTTGGTCCGCCGGAGCGCCGA
>JAACJX010000220.1 GCA_014237545.1 Ardenticatenia bacterium
CTGCGGCAGGGGGTGTTGGGGAAGGCGTTTCGGGGGGAGTTGGTGTAGGCAACTTAACTACAGTAGACCAACCAACCTAATAAAAGGTACACGATTATGTCTGAAAGTTCATTTTGTCGTTTATGTGGAATCTCGTTTGAGGGATCCCACTGCCCGTTGTGCGATGCAATCCCTTACTCTGTTGATGAGGGTACAATCAGAAGCTGGGACCCGTCAATACATCTGTTCGCACCTGAGGAAGAACGAGAGCGTGCAAACCGTAACCTGGAAGCCAAGTTTAAAGAGCGAGAAACTTCAATTTTGCACCCCAAAATAGAGTGGACGACGCCTCCAAAGGATGTTACCCAACAACTCAATGACAATATTGATGGTGTTTGGTGGAACGAAGACCGTCAAGTGATTATATGTATTGATACATCCGCCAACTCATATCGCAGTTGGCATCCAAAACGAAAAAACACCAAACAACTCGACATTCATTTCACTTTGAAGGGCAATAATCCGACAAATGCCTTTCTTTGGTGCGATAACCTAAAAATCGAATTACATGCATCGGAAGCCGGGCTCTTATTAATGGAGACACATGGTTTGACCCTTGGTTTCTGGAACTTGAGCAACGCCCAACCGCTTAAACTGTGCCCTAGATGCTTTAATCGAACTAATATAAGCAACAATTCATGCAGTAAATGCCGGCACAAATATGGGAAAATATACCCAAAATTAGCACCAATCGACCCGGTCATAGAGTTAGCCCAAAAGTGGGCTCAGGAAATCACGAAGTAGCCAATGCCTACCTTCCTAAATATTCAGATACCAATTGATGTAGTTGAAAATCTATTGCCTTATTTATGTTCATCGGTTAATATTTAAGTATATCCCCCCGGGTTCTTCGGAACCCGGGTGCGAGGCCGCGAAAGCGGCCTCTGCTTTTTCTCGAGCTGACCCGTGAAAACTTACGTCTATGTTGATGGATTCAACCTATATTATGGAGCAATAAAAGGTACACCCTACAAGTGGTTGGACTTGCTCCAAATGTGTCGGAAGCTGTTGCCGAAAAACGAGATCGCCAAGATTAAGTATTACACCGCCAAGGTAGGCGCTAGACCAAACGATCCGGATCAACCGGTCAGGCAACAAACTTATCTCCGCGCCATCGCCACCATCCCCGATCTCGAAATTATCTACGGGCAATTTTTGCAGAGTACAGTGCTTATGATGCGCGCCAAGCCATCGCCTAATGGCGAAAAGTTTGTAGATGTGATTAAAACAGAAGAAAAAGGTTCCGACGTCAATATCGCTACCCACATGGTTCATGATGGCCACCTAGGGCTTTATGACGTGGCAGTAATCGTTAGCAATGATTCTGATTTGCTTGAGCCGGTGAGAATTGTGCGCTATGAATTGGACAAGCCGGTCGGGATGCTATGCCCCCACAAGCATCCTAGCTTTACTCTGAAAAGACATACCAATTTTATGAAACCTATCCGGCAAGGTGTGTTAAAAGATAGCCAATTCCCTACGACCATGCGAGATTCGGTCGGCACATTTTCCAAGCCGAGTAATTGGTGATATGTCAACCTCCTCCGCCATCGTCCAACGCCTCTGGAACTACTGCACCGTCCTGCGCGACGACGGGCTGTCCTACGGCGACTACGTCGAGCAGCTGACCTACCTCCTCTTCCTCAAGATGGACGACGAGCGGCGGAAGATCGGCGACCCGTCGACCATCCCCGACGAGTACGCCTGGGGGAGCCTGGTGGCCCTCGACGGCCCCGACCTGGAGAGCCACTACCGCGAGACGCTGCTGGCCCTCGGCACGGGCAGCGGTCTCATTCCGACCATCTTCCGCAAGGCGCAGAACAAGATCCAGGACCCGGCCAAGCTGCGGCGGCTGGTGACGCTCATCGACGGCGAGAACTGGAGCCGCACCAGCGTCGACGTCAAGGCCGAGATCTACGAGGGGCTGCTGGAGAAGAACGCCCAGGACGTGAAGTCCGGCGCGGGGCAGTACTTCACGCCGCGGCCGCTCATCCAGGCCATCGTCGACGTGATGGTCCCCCGGCCGGGCGAGACCGTCTGCGACCCGGCTTGCGGCACCGGCGGCTTCCTGCTGGCCGCCTACGATTACGTGGCCTCGCGCAACAAGCTCGACCGCGACCAGTGGGCCCACCTGCGCCACGACGCGCTGGCCGGCACGGAGATCGTCGACGCCACCGCCCGGCTGTGCGTGATGAACCTCTACCTGCACGGCATCGGCCACCAGTCCGA
>JAACJX010000670.1 GCA_014237545.1 Ardenticatenia bacterium
CCGGACCGGCAAAGTCACGCGCCTGCCCGCCACAGACCCCATCCCGGTCTATCCCGTCCTGATAGAGGACGGGATCATTTATATCGAGGCACCTGACCCCTGGTAAGATCGACGCAATCTCCCCCGGCCACTAGCGGTCTAATAATGATCCGAGCTCACAGCTGCCTGAGTGACGTTGACACCAGCCTGTAAATTGCCTACACTTTAGACANATATAGAACAAATTTTCAGTAGGCCGTTTGCTATTGCGGCCTNATAATGTGCCACCATATGGAAGTCGGACTGATAAAACAAGTAAATATAGANCAGGAGATGCGCGAGTCGTANCTCAGTTACGCTATGAGCGTGATCGTCTCTCGCGCGCTTCCTGATGCCCGCGACGGCCTTAAACCTGTGCAGCGGCGCATCCTCTATGCCATGTATGACATGGGGTTACGACCGGATACTCCCTATAAGAAATCGGCTCGCGTCGTGGGCGAGGTGCTCGGCAAGTATCATCCTCATGGGGACCAGTCGGTCTATGAGGCCATGGTGCGCATGGCGCAGGATTTCTCTATGCGCTACATGCTCGTCGATGGCCAGGGTAACTTCGGTTCCGTCGACGGTGACGCGGCNGCAGCTATGCGCTATACCGAAGCGCGCATGTCCCGGATGGGATTCGACCTGCTGGAGGACATCGATAAGAACACGATCGATTTCGAGCCCAACTTCGACGACTCGCTCAAAGAACCCAGCGTCATGCCGGCCACCGTCCCCAATTTGCTGGTCAACGGAGCCTCGGGTATCGCCGTCGGCATGGCTACCAGCATCCCGCCGCACAACCTGAATGAAGTAGTCGGCGCGTTGGTGTACATGCTCGATAACTGGAAGAAGCTGGACGACATCTCCGTCGCGGACCTGATGGAGTTCATCCAGGGGCCGGATTTTCCGACCGGCGGGCTGATCGCTCGCCATCGTGGAGAGGGCGATGACACGGATGTCATCGCCAGCGCCTACGCCACCGGCCGGGGCCGCGTCGTCGTTCGCGCCCGGGCTCACATCGAGCAGATGGGCCGCAACAAGTCGCGCATCATCATCACTGAACTGCCGTACCAGGTGAACAAGACGAACCTGATGGGTCGCATTGCAGATCTGCACCGCGACGGCAAGCTCGAGGGGTTAACTGATTTACGCGATGAGTCAGACCGGCGTGGCCTGCGCATAATCATTGAGACCACGCGCACGGTCGATGCCGAAGACGTGCTGGCTGATCTGTTCCGGCTCACGCCGTTGCAATCGACTTTCAGCATATCGCTACTGGCGCTGGTGAATAATGAGCCGCGCGTGCTAACTCTCAAACAGGCGCTTCGNTACTACCTGGAGCACCGCCTCGAAGTCGTGCGCCGGCGCAGCGAATACGAACTGGACAGGGCCAAGCAGCGGGCCCATATCCTGGAGGGATTGCTCAAGGCGCTTGACCATTTGGATGAGGTCATCGATTTGATTCGTCGCTCTCGTTCGGCNGANACAGCCAAGGCGAATCTGATCGACCGCTTTAAGTTGAGCGATGTGCAGGCTCAGGCGATACTAGATATGCAATTGCGCCGGCTGGCGGCGCTGGAGCGCAAAAAGATCCAGGACGAGTACAAGGAAAAGCTTGTCCTCATCAAGGAACTGGAGAAGTTACTGGCGCGCCCCGAGCTGATGCGACANCAAATCAAGAAGGAGTTACTGGAAGTCGGCGAAAAATTCGGCGATAAACGCCGCACCCAAATTGTCAAAACTGTCGATGGTGGCGTGCTGACCAGCGCTGGTTTGCTGCCGGATGAGGAAGGCTGGGTGATGATCGGCGAGAAGGGGACGATCTGCCGGTATAACGGGGCCTCCTTGCCTTCTTTGCCGCGTAAACCGATTGAACAGCCGGCTGTCCTCGCCAAGGCGAGCACGCGCGATACGCTTTACTTCTTCGCCGCGAGCGGCCGCGCCGTCGGCATCCCGGTGCACCGGATACCGGAAGGGGATGAAACTGGCAAGGGAACCCCGTGGGGTAATCTCACCCCCCTGGGTCGAAACGACCATCTGGCGACGGCTNTNGCGCTCCCGGCCGATGGTGCGGAGGGGTATTTGTTTTTGACGACGCTTGCGGGAGTGGTCAAGCGCGTCCGTCTGGAAGATCTGCCTGGCGTGACGGCCGATCCATTTACAGTGATCAACGTGGCCGAGGATGACGCCCTGGGCTGGGCTCGAGTCACAACTGGCGATCAAGAGATCCTTCTGGCGACTTCATCCGGTCAGGCCATCCGGTTTAGCGAAGATACGGNCAGGCCGATGGGCTTGCCCGCTTCCGGCGTCTTGGGCATCAAGCTCGACAGCGACGCCGACGGCGTGGTGGGGATGGATGTGGTCTCGCCAAATAGCTTTGTATGGAGTATCACCGATAATGGCTTTGCGAAAGCCACGCCGATCGATGAGTATCCCCTGCAAAACCGGTATGGGCAGGGCGTCATCAACGTTCGCCTGCCGAAGGGCGCGTCCGAAGTTGTGGCCACAACACTTCTNTCNCGTGGGGCNACGCTGATTGTGACGACCAGTGGCGGCGTTACGAAGAAGATTGGCCTCAGCGATACGTTGATAGGCACGCGAAGTGTTCGGCCGCAGGCAGCAATGACCCTNGCCGCCAAAAGCCGCGTGACCGGCGCCGTTCTGCCGGTTGCCAATGGCCAACTGCCAAAGACAAACGANGCTTCTGAGCCAAAGAAGAAGCGCGCCAAGTCAAAGATATAGCAATTTAGAGCACTGGGAGAGATAACTATGAACTTTAGAGACCGTTGGGTGGAAAACGAGCAGGGTGAACGCTTTGTGTTCACTGTCGAGATGCAGCGGCGGTTGAGTCTGGCCGGCCTTCCTATCGATCCTTCTTCGCTAGGTGATCTGGAACAGATCGAGGGCAAGAGCCGCNCGGCGCGACCTGAGCGCCCNTCTCGTCCCGAGANGGATGNGCATCCACAGCCAAGGCCNTCTNCTCAACCAAGCGAACNNTCCCATTCACAGCGTGGGGNGGAAATCGTCGGCCCGGAGACGATCCAGATCGATCCCATGACCGGCAAGTACATTGGGCGGGTTAAGTGGTATAACACCAAGAAGGGTTACGGATTCATTGTCCGAGGNGCCGGTGAAGAAATTTTCTTCCATAAATCCGCCACAGTCGGCGAGGTGGAGGAGTTCGAAGAGGGGCAGTGGATTCTGTACGATGTGGAGACGACTACTAAAGGCCCCGAAGCGACCGATGTCGAGCCCTATAATGGTGAGCCNCTCGTTTAAATTTTCTCGCTTTGGCAAGNAATTCGAATAATAAAAGCGGCCCGGTTGCTAGTTCCGGGCCGCTTTTTTGTTTGGATATCTCACAAAACGCGTGTTTTTATTCTTTCGCCACGCCGCTGCCGTGCACGAGTCGGGGGTCGNGCGCGTCGCGCAGCCCATCNCCCAACAGGTTGAAGGCCAGCACCGTAATCATAATCGCCAGTCCGGGAAAAAATACCAGGTGCGGCGCGCTGAAGACCTGGTTGCGTTCGATGGCCAGCATCGAGCCCCATTCCGGAGTGGGTGGTTGGGCGCCCAAGCCTATGAAAGATAGAGCGGCCGTATCCAGGATAGCGGTGGCGATACCGAGGGTAGCCACGACAATGAGCGGCGGCAACGCGTTCGGCAGGATGCGGCCGAACAGAATTTGCCAGTTACTGGCTCCCAGCGCGCGCGAGGCTTCGATGAAATCCATTTCTCTAACAGACAACACGCTGGCCCNCGTCACNCGGGCATAGATGGGAATACTGATGATAGCGATGGCCAGCATCGCATTCCTAAGTCCCGGGCCAATTACACTTACGATAGCAATGGCCAGCAAAAGAAACGGAAATGCCAGCACGACGTCCAGGACGCGCATGAGGACATTATCGACCGTCCCGCCGAAAAAGCCGGCAATGGCCCCCAATAGCGTGCCGACGATAACGGCAAAGGTCACAGTCACAATCCCGACGTAGAGAGACACACGCGTGCCGTGGAGAAGACGGCTAAACTGGTCGCGAACATTGCCGTCAACGCCCAGGATGTGCTGCGGTTTGTCCTCGGGGCAGCCAAGCAAATGAATGCAAGGGCCTTCACGTTTGCGGACGTCTTCCTTGCCGATGAGAACTTCCTGGGGATCATAGGGCACGATGACAGGCGCGAATAAAGCGACAAAGACAAGGAGCCCCAGCAAGAACAAACCGATGACTGCTGACCTTTGTTTAAACAGGCGGCGCAAGGTTAACCGCCAGAGGCTGTTGGAGCGAAAATCGCTAATACTACCTGCCTCGGGATTATCAAGGGGCGGCAGGGTTACGACTGTGGGTGAATTGGGTTCTGTGGCTGTTGACATGGGTCGTCAGTCCAGTTGAATCCTTGGATCCAAAATTGCGTAAGAAAGGTCGACGATCAGGTTGACCATCACGTAGCCAACAGCGATGACGACGACAAAGCCTTGAATGATCGGATAGTCACGCGCGGTAATGGCTTCATAGAGACTGCGACCAACCCCGGAAAGCCCAAATATCGTTTCTGTCAAAATGGCGCCGCTCAGCACCGCGCCCAACTGGAGACCCACAATGGTGATGATGGGTAGGAGCGCGTTACGGAAGGCGTGCTTCATGACAACTTTCCTATTGGACAGGCCCTTGGCTTTGGCCGTGCGCACGTAGTCCTGCCCCAACACTTCGAGCATCGACGAGCGCGTCATGCGCGCGATGATGGCCAAGGGGATGGTGGCTAGGGCCACCGCGGGTAATATGAGATGTCGGATGGCGTCGGACAAAACTTCCCAATCCGAGGTAATAATTGAATTGAAGATATATAGGTTGCTCAGGAACTCAAAGGCGTTGGCCTTGAATGTCCCCGCCTCTGCTTCCAGGCCGAACACCTCATAAAACGGGACNGGCGTAATGCCGGCCGATAGCCGACCGCTGGGGGGAAGTTGAAAGATCGTATCCTTAAGGAGTAGAGCAAACACGTAGGCAAGCATGAGGCCCAGCCAGAAGACCGGCATGGAGACGCCGATGTTGGCTCCCAGCATAGTGGTTACATCGACAACAGAATTTCGGCGGGTGGAAGAAATAATTCCGAGAGGNATTCCGACCAGGACGGCAATGGTAAGCGCCGCCAGTCCCAGCTCTATCGTCAGCGGCAACCGCTCGATCAGAATTTCGGAGACNGGCCGCTTGAACCTGATAGATTCGCCAAAGTCCCCGGTGGCCATATCGCGAGCAAAAATTAAGAATTGCGTGCTTATGGGCTTGTCCAGGCCTTTCTCCCGGTTGAAGGCCTCACACACTTCTGGTGTGGCTTTTTCGCCAAACATCGCCGTGCAGGGCTCGCCGGGGATTGCTCGGGCCAGAGCAAACGTAACGATCAGAACACCAATGATGACAGGAATAGCGGCTAACAGGCGACGAATGGCGTATTGTGTCATAGTGCTCCCGGATGCTTAAGCGTCCTNCTNTTTACAAGCGGTGGGATGGAACCGCACTGCTGCGATCCCATCCCACCGGCTATTCATGGAAACGTTTAGGCCATAGGCCTATAGATGTAGAGGGCTTACTCGGCCGGNGCGTTCAGGAAGCCACCCCACAGACCAGACCAGTAGGTGAAGGCGCCGGTGTTGCCGACGTGCAGCGGATGCGCGGCATCCCACTGGATCGCGTAGGTCATCACCACGTCGTTGGCATCCAGAGTGGAGCCGTCGTGGAAGGTAACGCCNTCGCGCAGGTTGCAAGTCCAGACAGTCAGGTCTTCATTGGCATCGCAGCTGGTCGCCAGCGCCGGCTCCACGCCGGTGCCGCCGATTTCGTAAGCCATGAGGCCCTCGGTCACCTGCTCGCAAGCGCGCAGCGACTCGCCATCGGTCTCGTCAGCGCAGTAGAGGCTGATGGGCTCAGCGTTCTGCATCCAGACAAAGGTGTCCTTGCCGGAATCCATGCGAGCGAAGATCTCGGAGGTCAGCGGGCTGACGTGCGGGTTCTGGACCGTCGCCTGGTAGGCAACACCATTACCACCGTTGGCTATCGGCACCATCGGGACGTACTCCCGAATCAGGTTGTTCGCCTCGGCGTACAGCGGCGCGCGCTCCTCAGCGCTCGAGAGCATGGCGGCCTGGGCCAGGATGGCGGTCAGGTCGTCGAACTTCGTGCCGAACTGCGGGGCAGCGCCGGCGCCGAAGTGCTGATCGAGGAAGTTGGTCGCGTCGGGATAGTCGGCGCCCCAACCCNGCAGGTGCAAACCGGTCAGATCACCGGCGTTCGAAGCCTCGATGAAAGCGCCGGACTCCATGACGACGATCTCGGCCGTGATGCCGAGATTCTCGGCCAACTGGGCCTGGAGATCCTGGGCGACGATGTTGGGATCGGGCAGGTAGCCGCGAACAACGTCACGATAGGTGATGGTGGTCTCGAACCCATCAGGGAAACCAGCCTCGGCCAGCAGGGCGCGGGCAGCTTCAGCGTCGAACTCGTACCAGTCATCACCTTCACAACCACCGGGGATGGCGCACGGCGTGAAGTGCGTGGCAACCGTGGAGCCCGGAGGATAGAAGTTGTCAACGATGCGCTGGCGGTCGATGCCCATGGCGATCGCCTGGCGAACCAGGACGTTGTCGTACGGCGCGTGGGTGTTGGTCATACCCACGTAGAAGACGTTCAAAGCCGGGCGCTCAAGGAGCTGCAGATTCGGGTCATTGGCGATGGTCTCGAAGTCATCCGGACCCGGATTGTCGATACCATCCACCGTGCCGGACTGCAACTCAAGCAGGCGCGCGGCCGATTCGGTCTGCCAACGGAAAACAAGCGTGTCGGCGAANGCCGGCTCGCCNCAGTAATCNGGATTCTTGGTGTAGATGATCTCTTCACCGCGCTTCCATTCCTGGATCATGTACGGGCCCGTACCGATCGGGCGCNCCAGCAGTTCACCGCTACCGCCGGTCGACTCNAGGTACTCAGACGGCTGGATGGCGAACGGGGAGAAAGCGACCTTCGACAGGAAGGCAGGATCGGGGGCGCAGAGACTAAACTGGACGGTCAGGGGATCGAGGGCAGCGATCTCCTTCATCAGGCCNGTGTAACCNTCGGCGTCGCAATCNGCGCTGTAGGTCATCAGATCGCCAGCCGCTGCTTCCTCGGCNGGTTCTTCGGCCGGCTCCTCAGTGGCTTCTTCGCCGCCGGCGAGTTCAGTGGCGGCCGCTTCCACAGTCGGCGCGACTTCCTCAACAACCGCTTCCACAGTCGGCGCGAGTTCAGTCGCGGCCGCCTGGAGCGTCGGCGCTACTTGCTCAACCGCCTCCTGGATATCCCCGCTTGTTGCTGTACAAGCGGTCATAACCATGGCGGCGATGAGAAGTAATCCCATTACCAACAAGATTCGGTTTTTCTTCATCTCTTTCTATCTCTCCTTGCTTTTATTGGGCCACATCAGCCCTATAAGGGTCAGTAGAATAACAATGATGAGGNCAAAACGCAAGGTATTAGACGGGAAGTGACATTAAAATGACAAGTTAGTGACAGAGGTAAGCCAGGGGAGAAAAGAGGAGGAATTTGAAGATTAGAAAAGACGCCAGCCACGAATGGGGCTTTACGCGCTAAGGTTTGCGATTAAATGTATAATGAGGGCATGAAGAATCGTGAGGTCGTCGATATTTTCAACCGAGTGGCCGACATGCTGTCCATTCGAGGAGACCAAATCCACCGGATTCTGGCTTATCGAAAGGCCGCCGAAAGCATCGAGTCATTGGGCCGTGATGTAAATNCCGTGTTCGCCGAAGGGAAGTTNACTGACNTNCCCGGCATTGGGGATACCCTNGCGGCCAAGATCGAGGAGATGCTGANAACCGGAAAGCTGGAGTTTTATGAGAAGCTTTCCAAAGAGATTCCGCCTACGCTGGTTGATATGCTTCGGGTGGAAGGGCTCGGTCCCAAGAGAGTTAAACAGATCTACGACATTTTGNAGGTTACAACCTTAGAAGAATTGGCCGCCGCCGCTAAAGAAGGGAAGCTACGTGATCTTCCTGGCATGGGAGCCAAATCGGAAGCGAAGATATTGGCCGGCATTGAGGCTCTGAGTCGGCATGGCGATGACCGTGTTCCCTTGGGCANGGCCTGGCCAATTGCCCAACAGATGCTCNCCAAACTCAGTCAGGTTCCAGGTGTCACCAGGTTCTCTGTAGGCGGCTCTTTGCGTCGTATGCGGGACACGATTGGTGATATTGACCTGCTAGTGGCCGCAGAATCCCCCGACCGGGTCATGGACCGTTTTGCGGCCCTGGACATAGTGGAGTCTCTGAGTGCCAGGGGTCCGTCGAGGGCTAGGGTGACATTGTTAAACGGTCTGGGCGTCGATCTCAGGGTTCTCCCTGAGGAAAGATGGGGAACTTTGCTGTGTTACTTCACCGGCAGCAAAGATCACAACGTCAAGCTGCGCGAGTTAGCCCTCAAGCGCGGCCTTAGCTTGAACGAGCATGCCTTTACACCAGTGGACGGGTCGAGCGAAATCCTCTGCACGACAGAAGAAGAAGTTTACGACATACTGGGCCTGGCCTATGTCCCGCCGCGACTGCGCGAAGATAGAGGAGAAATCGAGGCGGCTGCGGTTCGCAAGCTCCCTGTTCTNGTCGAAGCTAACGATATCGTCAGCGATCTTCACATGCACACCGTATGGTCTGATGGAACACTGTCTGTTCTGGACATGGCCAAAGCTGCCCAGGCTCGGGGGCTGCACGGAGTCGTCATTACGGATCACTCCGTGAGTCTGGGCATCACAAACGGTCTGTCGGTCGAGCGGTTGCGGCAGCAAGCGGCCGAGATCAAAGCCGCCGATGAAGCGATGGGGCCAGGCTTTCGCGTCCTTCACGGCACTGAAATGGAGATCCGCGCTGATGGTACGATGGATTATCCTGATGAGGTATTGGCGGAACTGGACTTGGTCGTCGCNAGCCTACATACCGCTCTGAATCAGAGCCGTGACCAGATTACGCAACGCCTNCTGAATGCCATTAACAATCCCCACGTTGATGTAATCGGCCATCCAACCGGCCGGCTGCTCCCGGATCGCGTCGGGGCCGATCTGGACATGGATGCCGTGATATCGGCTGCGGCCGCCACAGGAACCATATTGGAAATAAACGCCAATCCGGCTCGGCTCGACTTGCGAGATGTCCACGCTCGGATGGCGATAGACAAAGGCGTGAAGCTCGCCATCAACACCGACGCTCACCGGGCCGAAGAGTTCGAGTTGCTTCATTACGGGGTCGCCACGGCGCAACGGGGTTGGGCGACGGCCGGTGATGTTGTCAATACGTGGCCTATCCAACGCCTGTTGGATTACATCGCCAACAAGCCCGCTGAATAGATATGATACAGCCGCNAACTGATACTGCGAGTACCTCGCTCGACACGCACACCCTTTCTGTTATCCAGCGNATCGCNAATTCANGGACCTATCCCGCGGGCGTCGCCCTNACGCGCCAGGGTGAGACTGAAAATACGTTCTACGTNCTTGAGAGTGGCTGCGCGGTCGTTGTCCGTCGCATGGAAGATGGCGAAGAGCAGGTACTGGCAACTTTAGGCCCGCGGCAGTCGTTCGGCGAGATGGCCTTGATTGACGACAACCCGCGACTGGCTACCGTGAAGACACTTACCGAGTCAACGGTGTTGGAAATCACCGCCGACCAATTTCGGGATTTGCTGAGTAACGACCCGGATCTGGCGCTTCATATCACCCGTCGTGTCTTGGCCAATCTGCGCCGGCTCGACCATCTGGCCATTGAGGACTTGCGCGAGAAAAACGAACTGTTGCAACAGGCGTATCAGGAGCTGCAGGCTGCCCAGCTGGTGCTAGTGGAGAAGAAACGTCTGGAACGGGAGATGGAATTGGCGGCCGAAATGCAACGCAATCTGCTGCCCGCTATCTTACCATCTTATAACGACTATCGTTTCTATTCCTATTTGGCGCCGGCTCGACACGTCGGCGGGGACCTGTTCGATGTGCGGCCCATCGATGCCGAAAACGTCGCTTTGCTCATTGCGGATGTCGCCGACAAGGGGGTCCACGCCGCCTTGATGATGGCGGTGACGCGTACCCTGTTCTTCCAGGAAGCGCTGCGCTCATCGTCGCCCAGGGACGTTGTTTACGCGGTGCATAACGCTCTGTTATCCATCGGCGGAGACAATCTCGAAGGTTATGGTATGGACGCCTTCGTGACCGCGTTTTATGCCGTGCTGAATCGGCCCAGCGGCAAGCTGACATATGTCCGCGCCGCCCAGGACCGCCCGCTTTGGCTGCGGTCCGGTGAGAAGCCGGTACCCCTGGTGGGAGACGGCCGGTTTCTGGGCATGATCGATGGCCTGGAACTTCAGGAGCATAGCATCACGCTTCGCGCCGGTGATTTCCTTCTGCTCTATAGCGATGGCGTAACGGACCAACGCAATGAGATGGACGAGCCTTATGGTGTGGAACGCTTGCGCCGGGCATTTGAGGTGGCCGCTGGCCAGCCCAACGGCCACCAGTTGGCCACAATCATCAGGGATATTGACGCCTGGCGCGGGAGAGCATCCGCGTTCGACGATCTGACGATGCTGCTGGTGCAAGCTTTGGCCTGACGCCATAAGCCCTGAATCGGGGTACATTATCCGACTATATGACAAAACATNCGGACTCATCCAAACAGAAAACTGCTGAAAACCGCGCTCGCGTCCCGTGGGCAGCNGTGGGGCTGGGCGTATTGGTCACGATTATCGGACTGGCGATTATGGGNTGGTTCCTGGGCAATTTNCTGACCCAACAACCCGACGAAATGTCAGCCGAGATTGCCCCCACGATCGTCCGCCTGACCGCGCCTCCTATTCCAACAGCGACAATATCCTCGAATCCGCCAACGCCTACGATTGCGCCGACGGCCACGACGATGGCCACGCCGGACCTGTCCGTTGCCCCCGCGGAGCTGACCGTTGGCTTTTATGCGCGGGTGGGTGACACGGGCGGGGTGGGGGTGACCATACGCAACGGNCCGANCACGCGCAACCTGCCCGTGACGGTGGCAGCCGAGGGGTCNGCGTTGCTGGTTCTCGAGGGCCCGACGGCAGGCGGCGATTACCAGTGGTGGCGCGTGCGCCTTTTGGACGGAACGGAAGGCTGGGCGGCCGGCGACTTTCTTGTGCCGTCGGCCGCACCTAAGTGAGATATTACCGATCGCCCTTGAAAATATAGAATTTGTGCCATGACACCTGAAGAGCGCATCAATAAACTTCGCATAGACATTAACTACCACTTATACCGATACCACGTCCTGGATTCGCCANTGATAAGTGATGCCGAGTACGACGCCCTCTACCACGAATTACTGGAGCTGGAAACAGAGCATCCGGAACTTGTGACGTCCGATTCTCCGACGCAAAGGGCGGGGGCAGCCCCACTGGACGTTTTCCGAAAGGTCAATCATCCCACTCCGATTTTGAGCCTGATGAATGCGTTCAATCCGGATGACCTTCGAAGTTGGCGGTCTAGGATCGGCCGTCTATTGCCCGATGGCGCCGAACTGGACTACGTGGTTGAACCTAAATTGGATGGCTTGACCGTCGTTCTCACCTATCGCCATGGCGCTTACGAACAGGGGGCGACTCGCGGAGATGGCATCGTTGGCGAAGACGTAACCCCCAATTTGCGAACGATCCGGGGCTTGCCCAAGAGGATACCTATTAATCCGGATAGCACGCTCGCGCCGCCGGAATATCTCGTCGTTCGCGGCGAAGTTTTCATGCCGCTCGACAAATTTGAGGCGCTGAACAAGGAACGCGCCGCCGCCGGCGAGGCCATCTACATGAATCCGCGCAATACGGCTGCCGGCTCGCTTCGCCAGTTGGATTCCAGCAAGACGGCCGAAAGGCCATTGCGGCTGTATTGCTATGACGTAGTCGCCGCCGAAGGGGTGGAGATACCAGTCAACCAGTGGGAACGATTGGCCTATCTTCGGGAACTAGGCTTCCCTGTTTCCCCGGATAACCGCTACTGCGCCGATCTGGATGAGGTCGTTCGTGTATACGAAGATTGGATAAACCGCCGCAATCAAATCAATTACGAGGTTGATGGCGTCGTTGTGAAGATAAATGACCGCGCGCTTGCCGACTCGTTGGGCTTTGTGGGCAAAGATCCCCGTGGGGCCATCGCTATGAAGTTCCCGGCCCAGGAAAAGACGACGCGTCTAATTGATCTGCAGGTCAACGTGGGGCGGACGGGCGTGCTGGCGCCCAATGCCATTCTCGAACCAGTGGAGATCGGCGGTGTAATCGTCCGCAATGCCACGCTCCACAATTTTGACGAGATCGCTCGCAAGGACATACGCATCGGTGACAGGGTCTTGATCAAGCGAGCGGGCGACGTCATNCCCTACGTGGTTGGACCGATTATCGACACGCGCGATGGCAGCGAACGCCCCATTGAGCGGCCTACAAATTGCCCTTTTTGCGGCGAACCCGTCGTTCAATTGCCGGGCGAGGTGGCCATCTACTGCGAGAACGCATCATGTCCCGAGCAACTCATCCGACGAGTGGAGTACTTTGTCAGTCGCGGCGCGATGGACATCACCACGTTCGGAACCCAAACAGCCGATCTGCTTTATAATAATGGGTTGATCAGAGACGTTGCCGATATATATTTCCTCAACAGAGATGATCTGCTGCGCCTGGATGGTTACAAAGAGAAAAAAGTGGACAACCTGCTGGCCGGGATCGAGGCCAGCAAGAATCAACCGGCTGAGCGGGTGCTAACCGGGTTGGGCATTCGCTTTGTNGGCAATGTCGTCGCCACTCTTCTTATTCAATCTCTGGGCGGGATAGATGCCATCGCCCGTTCGTCTGTCGATGAACTCCAGGAGATCGAAGGTATCGGNCCNCAAACGGCGTTNTCCGTTGCCGCGTGGTTCAAGAGCGACCACAATATTGCCCTGATTGAAAAGCTCAGGGACGCGGGCCTGAACTTCTCGCGCGAGGAACCGGTCGAGCCTTCCGAGTCGCGGCTGCTCGCCGATCTTACCTTTGTGATTACGGGTTCCCTTCCCACTATGTCGCGCGACGAAGCCACNGCATTTATCGAGCATCATGGGGGCAAAGTGACTGGCTCAGTCAGCAAAAAGACTGACTTTCTGCTGGCCGGCGAGGCGGCGGGGAGCAAACTCGCCAAAGCTCAGGCGTTGGGAGTCAGGATTATTGATGAAGNTGAACTGAAGGAATTGGTCGTTGGTTAGCTCGACGCGCCCAATATAGATAAAAGCGGCCATGACCGAATTTTTCAACGTTCTCCCGCCCGACGCGGCGCGCCGATTGTTACTNGACAACATCACGCCTATTGTCGATTATGAATTAATATCGACTACGGATGCGTTGGATCGCGTCACCGCCGAGGAAATCCACGCTCCGCGGCCGTTGCCAGACTTCAGGCGCAGCGCCATGGATGGCTATGCGGTTCGGGCGGCCGATACCCACGGCGCGGGAGAGTCGTTGCCGGCCTTTTTAGAGGTTGTCGGCGAGGTGCCAATGGGCAAGCCGGCCCTGACACGGTTGGGCGTGGGGCAAGCGGTAATCGTCCACACCGGCGGCATGTTGCCCGATTCGGCCGACGCCGTCGTTCAACTGGAGCACACGCAAGCAGTGGCTTCTATCAATGCTGGTAAGTTCCCCTTTGACATCGAGGTGTTCCGTTCTGTGGCATCAGGTCAAAACGTGATCCAGATCGGTGAAGACATCGCCGCCGGTGATATCTTGCTTACCAAAGGCACGCTCGTGCGGCCGCAGGACATCGGTGGCTTGCTGGCCCAGGGGATAACCCGCGTGGGGGTGGTTCGCCGGCCGATCGTCGCCATCCTTGCCACCGGTGATGAAGTTATACCTCCAAATTCTCCGGTTGCCCTCCCCGGCCAAATTCGCGACATCAACAGCTACACAGTCGCCGGGCAGACGCGTCGTGCTGGCGGCGAGCCAATGATACTGGGGATTGTTCCGGTCGCCTTGATGCGTTTTCAGCGCGAAGCCAATGCGGCCAGCCGTTTGACCCATCCCAACATCGTCGAGATCTACGATGTCGGCGAAGACAAGGGCCAGCATTACATCGTCATGGAATACATCCGCGGCAAGACCCT